>JAYVMK010000561.1:0-6533 GCA_043758995.1 Lichenibacterium sp.
CGCTGAAGGCCGTCTGCATGCTGCCCGGCGCGGGCGAATTCGTGCTGGGCACCCAGGTCTACCAATCCTCGGACGGGTTCGGGTCCTGGTTCCCGGAGAACGTCCACACGCCGAACGGCATTCCGGACTTCTACTCCGCCTTGGACCAGCTCGACGAGACACTGCCGGCCCGCACCGCCGTGTCGCTTGTGGTGACCTGGTTCGGCACCGACCTCCGTGCGGGGACCTGTCAGGTCGTCCCCAAGGTGGAGACCCAGACCAAGACGGTGCGTCCGGTCGACTGGGCGGTGGCGGGCTTCACCCGGAGCACCGCCCAGGTCGTGTCGCAGGTGGATCCCGCCACCCTCGACCCGACCGGACTGAGCCAGGCCGCGCCGCCGACCGGGCTGGTGCCGGCCTTTGGCGGCACACCCTCCGACGATACGGTGATCCAGGCGATCCAGGCCATGAACGGCCGCGGCCTGACCGTCCAGTTCTATCCCTTCGTCATGATGGATATCGCGCCCGGCAATGCTCTGCCGGATCCGCATGGCGGGCCCGAGCAGGCGCCCTATCCCTGGCGCGGCCGCATCACTTGCTATCCCGGCCCGGCTCAGAGCGGCTCAGCCGACAAGACCTCGGCGGTCGCCGATCAGGTCGCGGCTTTCTTTGCCCAATATTCGACGATGGTGCTGCATTACGCGGCGCTCGCCGTCACGGCGGGCGGAGTCGACACGTTCATCATCGGGTCGGAGCTGGTGGGGCTGACCCAGCTCCGCTCCGGTCCGGGAGACGTGTAGCCGGCAAAAACCGGTGGCAAAAACGGCAAGATCCGATGGCAGTGGTTTCGGGCCGAATTTTGCCGTTTTGAGCGTCAGGCAGCCGCCTTCAACGGTACCGGCTTGTCAGCCACAGTGATGGGGAGCGCCGGGTGCGCGGCCAGCGAGAGGGCGTGCAGGAAGGCGTAGAAGTAGCTCGCGATGAGCTGCGCTTGGTCGAGGCTGTTGATGATGCGCCGAGCGTTGATGGGATCGCTGAGGCGAGCGGTGAAGTAGTGACTGAGGCCGCGTCCGGTGAATACGCCATTGATCATTCCATCGAACAGCGCGCGCAGTGCCACGGGCCATGTGAGGCAGTCACCGGGTTTCTGAGCCCCAAATTTCCGGGCGTTGTCCGCCCACGTCACCTGCACCAAGCCCTCGCCGATCCAGGGCCAGTAGGGCTTGGCGCGAAGATAGCTGTCGCTGCCCTTCTCGCGGATGGGCTGCATCTCGCGCCAGGTCTCATGGAAGACCGTGGCCAGCATGTAGGCCAGCCATGCCAGCAGCGTCAGCTTGCGCCGCTCCCACTCGTCGAGGATGCGCGTGATGCCGTCGACCTGCGCCGGCGTGAGCGGGCCGCCAAACGGGTGATGGTGGATCTCGGCGAAGAAAACTTTGCGGTCGATCGGGTTTCCCATGTGTTTTCCTCTCGCTTCAAAGGGGCTTTGAAGCCCGGTTCACATCCACGGCAGCTGCACGCCGTTGGTCTTTGTGGCGGGCGGATTTGGGACTGCGATCACTGTCCCGGACGCGATGAACGCACCCTGCTCCGCCAAGCCGGGATTGACGCTCCATAGAAGCTCGACCGTGCCGCCTTGCTCGGAGCCGTAGAGGGCCTTTGCGATGCGGTCGATGCGCGCTGGACGCTTTCCGACTGTGTAAGGCTGCCTCATGGTGCCCTCATGCCGTCGTCGTCGTCGACGGCTGCTGGATCTGCGCCACGTAGACAAGGTCGATCTCAACTGCGACCTTCCGACCGACGCCATCGAACGGGTGAAGGTGCGTCTCGTCGATGAAGAGATGCCGGATCCGGACCTGGCCGAGCATCCGACCGAGGAAGGTCACCGTAGAGCGCAGCCGAATATAGTTCACGACGTCCCGTGCTTCGTGGTGCGCCTGAAGCTGCTGCAGCATGTCGAGGCCACCGATCACGTGCGGATAGGTCAAAGCCTCGAAGCGCGTGTGCGCCTCGCCGAGGTTGGTGTCCTGATAATCCATGCCGCTCCAGGTGGGTTGCCCGGGCACGCGAGCCTCACTCATCGTGCCGATCCGTTGCGGGTTGAGGCCCACCACCATCAGCACGGCCTGCCCGATCGAGATGAGCGCACCGGTGGAGACGAGGGCCGGCATCAGGCGACCCGCCCCACGCTATGGAGGGCGCGCGCCTGCGAGCGGCGAACCTCCCGGTTTTGCTCCATCATTGCCATGCGGGCGGTCTGCTTCGGATCATGCATTCCGTAGAAGTTCTGAACGGCTGGAGCGGCACCGCCGCTCTGCGCGCCGCCCGCCGCCGAGGCCGTCGTCATCGGACCGTTGGTGCGCGGCACGAGCTTCGGCGCGGAGGCACGAGGCGAGAGCATTGGCGCGCTTTGAGCGGCTGCCTGACGCTCGGCCGCCGTTGATCTAGACGCGCGGTCCTCGACGGCTGCCTGGGCCTTCGCTGCCCTGGCCTTATCCATCGCCTCCAATGCAGAGCCGGTCAGACCGAACGGCATTACCGACGGCTTATTCTGCGCCGTGGCGGCCGGCCCTTGCTTGTTCTCCCAGGGTCGCGAGCCGTTCCACTCGAAATGCATCGGGTCGCGGGAGCGCTCGCTCCAGTCGCCGCCCCAGCTCAGGCCCCACTTCGCCGCCATGGAGGACACGTTGCGCGGCAGGTCTGTCTGCGACGTGTGGAACGGGTTCTGCTGCGGATTGATGTCGATCGCGTTGCCGTAGGCGTGCTGCGAGATGCGGCTCGCGTTTCCCGCCATCCCTCGGTTGGCGTAGCCGCCGAGGCTGTTGATGTTGTAACCGCTCTTCTCAAGGTCGCCGAGAAAGCCGCGGAAGCTGTCAGCCGCGGCAGCGTGCACAGTCGCCTTGTGGCCACCCTCCGTCGTGATGCTGGTCAGGTTCTGCCCCGGCTCGCCATATTGGCCGTGCATCAGGTTGGCGAAGCCACGTCGGTCCGTCCCCGCCTGGTCGGCCGCCCGCGCAGCGTTCGATGCCGGCCCGCCCCCTTTCAGGGCACGGTCGATCATCTCGGGTGTGTAGAAGGAGCCGGCAGACCCATGCTCCTGATGTGCGAGGCCGCTGAGGAACTTCCTCATCTGACCGGGATCGTCGAGATGAAGGTCGTCGCGGTTCGATAGGCCCATCGCCTTCGCGATATTTTCGGATGCTCCGCCACCCAGGCTGCCCGGCGTCCACGCTCCCTTCAGCGTCGCATGCCCGTTCTCAGGGCGTCCCGCGATCATGTCCCAGGTGTTGTGCATACCTCCCTGGTATTTGCGGAGCGCCAGCCGCGCCGCAGATCTGATGCCGTCTTCCTGTGAGGCATAAAGGGCAATCGAGTGGTCGACGTCGTGGGAATTCGACGGTCCGACCAGGCCAGGCTCGTGCTGTCCGAAATAACCGATGTTGCCCAGGTTGCGCGCGCGCATCCCCGACGTGAAACCCGCACCACTGTCCTGCGTCGTGGCTGATCCGTCACCCGAGCCGATGACCCAACCGGACCCGTAGGCGCCCCCGCCGCTCCCCGGCGCACGACCACTGTGGCCACCACGGTAGGCTCCACGTGCGCGGCCCGCTGGAGTGTTGCGGAAGCCGCCCGAGGACCGGCCGTAGCGTAGGTTCGGCAGCGCGGCGCCGGCAGACGCGCGTCCATATCGCATGTTCCGAGCGCGGCCACCGCCCGCGTCCTCGCTGCCGCCGTCCGAAACATCCTCGTAGCTCGCCGGCACGATGCCGCTGGACTTGGTCCCGCCTCCGCGCATGTCCAGCACCTCGCGAAGCCCCTCGACCACACCTTCCTTCGTGGCGGAGGCCAGCACGGCGCGCAGCGCGTCAGTGGCGGAACTGCCACCGGACGGCATCGGGTCGCCCTCGATATAGCTGGCGCGATGGATCATCGACGGGTCGAGCAAAGACCCATGCTGATCGTGCGGAGCGCGCGCTGTTCCGCCGGCTGCGGGGTTCGGCGCTAAAGGATCGGGAGCGTTCGGGAAGTCGCGCCGATAGGTCTCGGCCTGGTCCCGGAGTGCACTGCCGACCGAGGCATCGCCCTTCTTGCGGGCGTGCTCCTGGAGAGCGCGGATGCCGGCGAGGCGGGACTGACGCTGGCGCTCGCTCGCTTCGTCTACGATCGCGGCTTTCCGGTCGACGTCGGCCTTCAGCGCCGGATCGACCTCGAGCGCCTTGTTCTGGTCGGGCGTGAGCGCTTCGCCCCGACCGACCTTCGGCGCGATCGCGGCGGCCTGCGCGAGGCGGTCCCCCTTTTCGAGGGCCGCGCTCATGGCGTTGAACAGCCGCTCTGTGGCTTCGGCGGCCTTGCCGACGGCCGGCGCCAGCTCTTGGCCGACCTTCACCGCGAAAGCGCCCATCGCGGCCGAGGCGCGGTCAATTTTTGCACGCGTCGTGTCGTCGAACAGCTTGAAGCTCTTCTCAAGGGCTCCATTGCGCTGCGCCGCGTTTTCGACCAGGCCCAGCGCGCTCTTCAGGTCGTCGAGATGGTCGACCACGCGGCCGATATCGCGCCCGCCATCCGGGCCGAACATCCGCTCGAGCATGGGCACCCGCTGCACGTCCGGCAGCGCTTTGAGCTTGTCCAGAACCTCCGTCATGAGGCGTGTCGGGTCAGTGCGCATTCCGACACGCGCTTGTGACGGGCCGATCTCGAGTTGGTGGAGACCAGTCTCGAAGCCCTGGCCGGCGTTTTGTGGGTTGGCCAGCTTGTCGGCGAAGCCGCGAAATGACCCGCCTGCTCCCTGGGCTTCGAACGTCGCTCCGAAAGCCGCGACCTGGCGAGCCGTCATGCCGCGCTCGCGCATGTCCGGGTTGGCGTTGACGATGTCCAACACGTTGCCCGCCTTCGCACCCGTGCGTTTGGCCAGCAGCGTCACGGCATCGGCGGTGTCTTCCAGGCCGGCTTCGTCCTTTCCCCAGCTCCGACCGAGCTGCACGAGCTTCTGCCCGGCCTCCTCGACCGACATGCCCATGACGTTGGCCGACTTGGCGCCGAGGTCGAGGAAGCGCTGCAGATCCGCGACCGGCCGACCGGCGCGCGTCGCGGCAGCCGCCATTGCGGCCAGCTCAGTCGACGATGTGCCGGTCGCGCGCGAGACGCCGAGGATCGTTTCGCCGAGATGCTTCACGCCGGCGTCCGGCATGTCGCCGACGGCACGGCGCACCTCGACCATGGCACTTTCGAAGCCGATCGCCTCGTCAGTGATCGACTTCAGTCCGCGGCCGATCGCGGCTACGCCCAGCCCACCTGCGAGACCGGCGAGCCCGACTGGCGACATGGCCGACATGACCAGCCGCTCCATTCGAAGGGGCCGCGCGCCGGCGATCAGGGCGCCGCGAAGGCCACCGCCGCCGCCGCCGCCGCCGTGCCCACCACCGCCACCTCCCGTCGCGCCGCCACCGCCAGCGCCACCACCCTCGGCGGCAGCGCGGCCCATGCGGGCGAGGTCGCGCTCCGCTGTGCGGGCAGCCGTGCCGATGTCGTCGATATGGCGCCGCGCCTCGGTAGCGGCCGGCGATATCGCGGCAACGCTCGATGCGAGTTTCGCCGGTCCGGCGCCTCGGCCGACCTTACCGGCCGCCTCCTCCATCGCGCCGATCTCGACGCGACCGCTCTTGACCTGACGATCGAAAGTTTTGAGCGCCGCCTCGGCTTGGGCCGGGCTCCATGCCGAAAGCTCGCCGGCCGAGGCGAGGAGAGCGTCGACGGCGCGTTCCGCGGCGGCGGCCTCGTCGGCGGCGCGGCGCATCGCGGCGGCGAGGCGATCGGGAGGCGGCGCGGCTGCGAGACGCTCGACGGCGCCGGCGGTCTCTCCGAGCGCGCGCCGGGCCTCGACGGCTTCGCGCGACAGGATGGAGAGGCCGTCGCCCGAGGCGATCCCCTTCGTGGCGGCGCCGAGTTTCTCGGCGGCGGCCGTAGTAGCGGCCAACTCCGCCTTGGCGATCTGCGCCGGTCGGGCGATCGCGCCCACGTCGGCCGCGAGCTTGGCCCCGCCCGCCGCACCGGCTAGTCGCGCAGCGCCGGCCCGGATCGCCTCGAGATCGCCAACGGCCGCGCGGGCGCCCGCCGCCTCATAGGCGAGCTTGACGCGAAGGGCGACGTCGAGCGGCTCACTCATTGCGGTACCAGACTTTCAGAAGCGGTTCCCAGCTGCGCCGGTACCCCTCATCGTGGATGTCCCGGGCCTCCACCCACACAGCGATGGCCTTGTGCCAGGGCCAGCGCGAGACGGTGTCGAAGGGGGTCATCGCGGCCCGGCTGGCCCGAAGCGCGAACGACAGAGCCTGCGCCGGGTCGGGCGTCAGTCGGCCGTGACCCGGAACGACGGGGGCAAAAAATCGAAAGCGGCTTCCGTGATTGGCTCGCCATCGACGGAGGGCATCTTGCGAAGCACGGCGGCCGAGATCGGCGTGCCGGTGCCCTTCACGCGCACCATGTGGCCGTAGACGGCGAAGCGGTCGTAACGACCGTCCTTACCCACGACTTCCTGGTAGGCGCGCCCGACCTCG
>JAYVMK010000562.1:0-3540 GCA_043758995.1 Lichenibacterium sp.
CCGAACCGTCCGAACAGGCGCTGGCCGCCGAGGCCGCATTCGCGGTGATCGGCCCGGCCAGCGATCCCGCCGCGCCGACCATGGGATCGGTGCCGCCGAGCCGTCGGCAATTCGCCTTCAACGCCGCCGCTTCCGGCGCGGTCAGCATCTTCAAGACATTGCTGCAATTGGCGCTGCTGCCCGTGATGGCGCGCCTCTTGGGCCCGACTGCCTACGGCATCTACTCGCTGGCTTTCCCGACCGTGCTGTTCTTCATTATGCTGGGCGATGGCGGGCTCGGCATGTCGCTGTCGCGCGAGGACGAGAACAACCGGATCGTCTGGTCCACGGCCTTCTGGACCTTGCTCGGCACCTGCACCGTGCTGGCCGCAGGCGTCGTGGGCTCGGGCTTCGTCCTGGCCCATATCTCGGGCCAACCGGTGCTGATCGGCGTCATGGGGCTATTGTCCGTGGCCCTGCCGCTCCTCGCTGTTTCGGTGCCGGCGGATGCGCGCCTGCTGCGCCGCGGCAATCTGCTTTACCATTCGGGAAGCGACCTCGTCGGAACGATCATCGGGGCGGGGGTCGCCCTGCCTCTGGCCATCAGGGGCTATGGCGTCTGGGCACTGGCGGCGCAGCATGTCACCACCTACGCGGTGCGGGCCGTGATCCTCAACGCCGCCGCCTGGTCGCCGCCCGACCTGGTCTTCGATTTCGCCTCGCTGCGCGGTCATGTGTCGACCGGTGGCGCGCTGCTCATCGGCCGCCTCGGCGAACTCGGGTCGAAGCTCGCCGAGAATACGGCTTTCGGCCACGTCTTCGGCGCCGCGGCGCTCGGCTCCTATACGTTGGCCAACCAAGTCTCGCGCTTCGCCTGCGAAGCAATCACCAACCCGGTCGTTGGTGCCTTCTACGCCCAGGCCTTGCGGGAAACCGATGAGGAGGTGGCATCCCTCCACGCCAGGTTGACCCGCATGGTGCTGCTTGTGCTGTTCCCCGCGACCGCCTTGATGGCGGTTGCGGCGCCCGACGTGTTCCCCTTGATCCTCGGCGAGAAATGGATCGCGGCCGCGCCGCTGTTCCAGGCGATCGTGGTGACCTATTCGCTGGCGGCGGCGGCCTGGCTCAGCGGCCAGATCCTGCTGAAGCATGGCATGACCGACCGGAGCGCCAAGATCCTGATCGGCTGTGGCATAGTTCGGCTCGCGGTCGTGATGACGGGGCTCTGGCTGTCGGCTGTGGAGGTCGCCTGGCTGGTCGGCGCCACCTACGTCCTGCAGGCCATTGTCATGACCCTCGCCGTGCCCGAGGGGTTCGGAGCCGGTTCATCAACGCTGGTCGCTGCTCTCTGGGGGCCGGCTGCTGCCGCAGCCCTCGGTGCCTTGACCAGCGCCGCCTTCATCGTCCGCTTTCCGGGCAGCATCGCCTCCGCCATCGCGGCGAGTGCGCTCGGCCTGAGCCTCTACATCGCGCTTCTGTTCGTCATGGACGGACCGGCTCTCAAGGCCGATGTGGTTGGGCTCGCCCGCGTTCTACGGCGCAAGGCGGCGTAAGGGCCCATGAGAGGACAAAGCTTGACCATGGGTGACCTCGGTATCTGCTACGTCGCCGACGAGAGCTTCCTGCTGCCGACGCTTCTGGCGGCGACATCGTTGCGCCGCTTCGTGCCGATCGAAACCGCGCGCGTCTTCGTGGTCGTGTTTCTCAGCGGTGCCGTCGATCTCGAGGCGGTGTCCGGGGGTACGTGCCATCTCGGGCTCGAGTTCATCGGCGTGACCCCCGACCGTCTTCCGGGGCTTTCCGGTTTCGACTGGTCCACCACCCATGTCACGCCGGCGGCCATCGGACGCTTCCTGCTTCCCGGCCTGCTGCCCCCCGAGATTGACCGGATCCTCTACCTCGACGGCGACACGATGGTGGTGGGGTCCCTCGACCCGTTGCTGGCCCACGTCGTTCCCGAAGGGTCGCTGGCAGCGGCCGACGATGCCGTGATGCTGTACCGGACCGACCGGTCGCAGAACGGCCGCCTCACGCGTGATTATTTTGAACGGATCGGGGTTCCCGAGGATCGTGGCTACTTCAACTCCGGTGTGCTTCTCGTGGGCCGTCAGACCTGGACCGGCATGGCGGCCCGGGCGCTCGACTACCTGCTGGCCCATCCGGACCGATGCACCTTCCACGACCAGAGCGCCCTGAACGCGACGGTCGGCGCCGCCCGGGTGACCTTGTCGCCCATCTGGAATTTTCAGACCCGGTTCCGCAGTTGGGGGGCCCCGGCGACGCTCGAGCCGCGGATCCTGCACTTCACCGGCGCCGCCAAACCCTGGATGGGCAGCGTGATGCCCTGGCAGGACGTGTCGGCGACGCTCGCCGCAGACTCGGCGGCTCTGCTCCCGCTCGATCTGCCGATCCAAAGATTGACCCAGGAGGAAGAGACAACTCACAACCTCAGGTTTACCTCCCCCAAAGAGCGGCTGAGATATTTTATCGACATCCGCCGCCGGCTCCGCGGGCAAGCGGTCGGTCGACTTCACCGCAAAGCCATCGTCTGATCGCGGTCCTGGTGCAGACATCTGATGCTCGCGGGCAGGCACCGCATTGTCACCGCTTCCGAGTATTTTCGAAAGGCGGTCGAGATCAACCGCGCTATGCGCTGCGCTCCTGAGAAAAAGAGTTGGGATCAACTCCTAACCTAGGCTGGACCCGTCCTCAAGTAGTCGAGATCAAACAAATGAATCACGACAAACATCAGCCTGCCCTTGACGGCATTCGTGGTTTTGCAGCCCTTTCAGTAGTGCTGTATCATGTCGGTCACTGGCTAAATGTGCCGCTAGCACCAAACAGTGGTCTGGCCGTTGACTTGTTTTTTATGCTGAGTGGTTACGTTTTGACTCTTGCTTACGCACGACGGCTTGACGCCGGCTTGACGTTAAGCTCCTTTTTCTTGACCCGATTTGTGCGCCTTATGCCACTGGTGGTGTTTGGCACTGCAATCAGCGTCGCTTACCTAATTCTGCGGGTTTCTATCAAACACGAGAATATCTCTGTGTCTGCTGTTACGACCGCAGCGATACTCGGCACGTTAAATCTCCCATACTTGACGGTATCTCCGTCGATCGGGGGCGACCAGGTGTTTCCGCTCAACGGTCCTCAATATTCTCTCTTTTTTGAAATCGTTGCTAACATCGTCTGGGCTGCCATAGCGTTTCTGCGAAGAGGATGGATTGCTGGTGTTCTCTCAGCTGGATGTTTCATTCTATTGTTACAGATGAGCGTTCTTGGTGGCGATACTCCGAACACCTTCATCGCTGGATTTCCGCGCGTTGGCGCTTCTTTCTTAGGAGGTGTCGCGCTTTTTCACCTTCAGTTCGCTCTTCCCTCTTGGCGTTGGTGGCCCGCCGTTTTCTGGCTCTGTTTCGGATATACTATAGCGATGTTCTACCTTCCAGTTCAAACATTTGAAGAGAATCTACTTTGGACTTTGACTGTGTCGCCGCTACTCGTTCTCTCCGGTGCTCAAACCGCTCTGGGTGGCCGAGTCCGCGAGGCAGCGCTCTTAGG
>JAYVMK010000563.1:0-4474 GCA_043758995.1 Lichenibacterium sp.
GTAGCGCGACGGCGAGGCAGGTCAGGTCAATGATGCCGGGCGGCGGAGGACCGCCCGGACAGCCGGCGAGGTGCCGGATAGTGGGCCAGCGGGCGAGGATGGTGTTCTCGAGACCACGCAGATCGACCCGCGGCGGCTGACCGGCGAGACCCGCCCGCAATTCCGCGGCCGAGAAGGACGGAAAGCGATGCGCCACAATGGCGAGGGCACCCTCGGGGTCCGCCGCGATAAGGGCCTCGGCGTCCAGCATGGCGGCAATCGCGGCCGAGACGGCGTCGGGGTTCGCCGCCACCGTGCTGCGCCGGGCAACCAGGACCGTGTCGGGATAGTCCCGTCCCCAGACCTGGGTCCCGTCGCTGAGCAGAGCGAAGCCCTGGTCGACGAGCCGACCGATCCAGGGCTCGACCGTGGTCACGGCAGCGAGCGTGCCGTCCGCCAGCGCGGCTGCCGCATCCGCGAGCGAGGACAGGAACCGGATCTCGATCCGGTCTGCCAGACTATGGCGCGACACTTCGTCGGCGAGCAGCACCTGCATAGGGTCGTCTGCGAAAGTGCCCACCGGACCCGACAGGTCGCCAAGTGTCATGCCATGTTGCCCGACGATCGCCATACCGCGCAGTCCACTGCCCGCCACGATCACCAGGGGGTCGGCATCGTCAGCATCGGCGAGGGCCTGGGTAAAGCCCGTGGTGCCGAGATCGGCCGAACCGTCGCGAAGTCGGGCCACGGTCGAGCCGAAGCCGTCCAGATCGGGCGCGGTAACACTGAGCCCGCGCGTCGCCATCAGCCCCGCGTCGAGCGCGAGGAACAGCGGAAGATTGGAGAGTGCGCCGCCGTGCGTGAGGATCAAGGACGCTGTTCCGCGAGGTTTGACTGATCCAGCTGGACCGCCATTGCGGGGCCGGATGCATGCCAATTCGCAAAGCTCGTGCCACACGCCCGCGTCGGCTCTGGACAAGTTGGGGTTTGCTCTGGCACGCCTCGGTCCGACAGAACGTTGACGAAACGGCTTCACGATCGTGCACAAGATCGAACTTGGATTGTTAACAATATGGGCAGATCGCCTGTCGGGAGGGCGTTATGCCGGAGACTGATGATGCATCGCGCGATGGAGCGACCGGGGCCGTCAAGCGGCAAATCTTCACGGCCACGCGCGAAGCCATCGTCAGCCGGCAACTGCCCCCCGGCACAAAGCTGACCGAGGACGTCATCGCCGACACCTTCGGATGCGGGCGCGGTCCCGTGCGCTGGGCCCTTGCACGCCTTGGCGATGAGGGGTTGGTGACGCTGGTACCTCATCGAGGAGCCTTCGTCGCACAGCCGCCCCTCGATGAAGCGAAGCACCTCTTCGGTGCTCGGCGCATGCTCGAGGGTGGCATCGTACGCTGCCTCTGCGGCGAGAAACGCGGTGGGAGCTTTGCGCCGCTCATCGCCTGCGCCGATGCCGAGTATCTCGCTCACCAGGAGGGAAACGAAACCGCCGCGCTCCGGCTATCGGGCGACTTCCACCTCATCATGGCCGACCTCACCGGCAATCCCATCGCGGCCAGCATGCTGCGGGAACTCGTGTCCCGCACGATCCTGGCGATTTCGGTCCACCAGCGCCCGGATTCGTCGGGCTGCCGAACTCACGAACACCGAAGGCTGATCGACCTCATGATGGCGGGAGACGCGGAAGGTGCCGCACGCGAGATGGAGGAGCATCTGACGGCCCTCGAGGCAGGCCTCGACCTGCCCCCGCAGCCGCGTGGCGGCACCAGCCTTCGGGCCGTTCTGCAAGGCGCCTTGACAGGCACGACGAGTTGAAGCCGCAGCCTCGTCCTTTCAACGGTATGCGGCTTGCAGACTCTGGCCGATCGGGGCCGCAGGGCGGCTTGGCGCAACCAGGGTCGGATGATGTCTGAGAGTTTGCTTGTCGGTGGCTGGGTGGTCACCGGCGTCGAGAACAGGGAGCGCGCCACCGTCTTGCGGGACGCCGCTGTGGTTCACCGCGACGGCGTCGTGGTTGAGGTCGGCGACGCCGAGGCGATGCGGCGCAAATATCCCGGCGCGCCGACCTATGGTTCGTCGAAACACGTCGTGCTGCCGGGTTTCGTCAACAGCCATCACCACGTCGGCCTGACACCGCTGCAACTCGGTTCGCCCGATTACGCGCTGGAACTGTGGTTCGCGAGCCGGATCTCGGGCCGCAGCGTCGATCTCACCCTCGATACGCTCTACTCGGCCTTCGAGATGCTCGCCTCAGGCATTACGACGGTGCAGCATATCCATGGCTGGATTCCCGGACCCCTCCCTCACATCCACGCCTGTTCCACCAAGGTACTGGAGGCCTATCGCACCATCGGCATGCGTGCCTCCTACTGCTTCGCGGTGCGGGAACAAAACCGGCTCGTCTACGAGGCGGACGAAGACTTTCTGAAGCGCCTGCCGGCCGAAACCGCGGCCCTGTTGGCACCTCATCTCGAGCGCCAGCGCCTGCCCTTCGCCGATTACATCACCCTGTTCGACCAATTGACGGCGGAAAATCAGGGCCAGAGCCTCACCAAGGTTCAACTTGCACCCGCCAACCTGCACTGGGTCAGCGATGATGGGCTCCTCGCCTTGAAAGAGAAGGCCGATGCCGCGCAGGTGCCGATGCACATGCATCTGCTCGAGACAGTTTACCAAAAGGAATATGCCCGTCGCCGGACTGGCACGACCGCCGTCAAGCACCTGCATAAATTGGGTCTTCTCGGCCCCGGCATGACGCTCGGCCACGGTGTGTGGCTGACCGAGGAGGATATCGAGTTGGCCGCCTCGACCGGCACCTGCATCTGCCACAATTGTTCTTCGAACCTCCGCCTGCGCAGCGGCGTTGCGCCGCTCAACGCCTTCGCGGCGCACGGCGTCACGGTCGGCATGGGGCTCGACGAGGCCGGCATCAACGAAGACCGCGACATGCTCCAGGAGATGCGGCTGGCGCTCCGGGTTCATCGCGTTCCTGGCATGCGCGAAGAGGACGTGCCCTCCTGTCCGCAGGTGCTGAAAATGGCCACCGAGGGTGGCGCCATGACCACGGCCTTCGGCGCCAGCATCGGCAAGCTGGAAGCGGGGCGCATGGCGGATGCGGTGTTGATCGACGTCGAACGCGCCTTCTACCCTTACCAGGACGACGACGTGCCAATGCTCGACGCCTTGATCCAGCGCGCCAAGACCCAGCATGTCGACGCCACGATCGTTGGGGGCAAGCTCGTCTACGAGAACGGCCGGTTCCTCAACGTCGACCGTGACAAGGTCCTTGGTGAGATCGCCGAGGCACTGGGACGACCCCGCACAGAAGCCGAGGAGACGAGCCGCGTCTTGCGCCGTCAGGTATTCCCACACGTCCAGGCCTTCTACGCGGACTACCTGAATGACATGCCGGCGCGGAAGCCTTTCTACGCCCCGTCATCCAGGACCTGACTCCAACCCTGCGCCGGCCCTCGGTATCGCGTCTCAGTCGACGTCGCGATGCGCGATCCGGTCGGCCAGGGCCGACGGCAGACCCATCGTGGTTTTGGCGCTTGGCCGGCGGAAAGTGCCGGCCGACGCCTTTCGGGGCCGCAGAGCCACCAAGCCTTCCGCCATTTTCACGGCGGCCGCGATCGGATCGATCACCGGAACTGGGATGCGTTCGGCGACCCGCCCGGCGAGCCCGGCGAGCGGCGCGCCCGCGAGGATCACGACATCTGCCTCGTCCACCTCGACGGCCTTGCAGGCGAGATCGACGAGCATGTCCTCCCGGTCCTCCGCGACCGCACCGACCTCGCGGATGGGTGTGTCGAGCATACGAATTCCGGCACAGCGGCCGGATAGGCCGTGCATCGCCACGCAATCCTCGAACCAGGGGCCGAGGGCTCGGGCGAAGGTGACGAGGGCGAAGCGGCGGCCAAGCATGCAGGCCGTCAGCATGGCGGCTTCCGCCATGCCCACGACTGGCAAATCGAAGAGCTCGCGGGCGCCGAGAAGGCCCGGATCGCCGAAAGCAGCCACGATGACGGCATCGAAGCCGATGTGGTGCTCGGCCAGCATCTCCAGCGTGATCGCTCCGCCGATCTGGGCCTCGGCCCGCGTTGCGATGTAGGGAACGCCGCGGGTCGCCGTCAGCGGCATGACTTCGGTCCCGGGTGCCGCGACCGAAACGGCCGCCTCGTGCATCCGCTCTGTCATGTCGAGGGATGTGTTGGGGTTGAGCAGTAGGATCTTCACGATGCCGCCTGTCCGTCAATTTGAGTGAAGATCCGCCCGTGGGCAGCCAGCGCACCGGGATCGGTGCCGACGAGACGGAGCGCGGACCACAGTGTGACGGCGACGGAATCCAGCACCGGTATGCCGAGATCCCGTTCGAGTGAGGGCGCGATGGCCGCACCGCGCAGGTTGGTGCAAACGATGGCGACCGCATCGCAGCCCTCTCTGGCTACGTCGCGCACCAGAGCGCCTATGGTCTCTTCCGAGA
>JAYVMK010000564.1:0-4388 GCA_043758995.1 Lichenibacterium sp.
ACCATGTGCGCCGAGGGTGGCCAACTCCAGCTCAACGCCTTCGAGCCGACCATCGGCTATTGCGTGCTGAACTCGATCAAGATGCTCACGGCCGCCATCGACACGCTGACCAATCGCTGCGTCGCCGGCATCGAGGCCGACCGCGCCCGCTGCGAATCCTTGGTGCAGGGCTCGATCGGCATCGTGACGGCGCTTGGCCCGTCGCTCGGCTACGAGGCCTCCTCGCGGATCGCCCGTCGTGCGCTGGCCGAAAACCGGGGCGTCGCCGAGTTGGTGCTGGAGGAGGGGCTGCTGACGCCAGCCGAACTCGATACGCTGTTGCGGGTGGAGGCCATGACGCTGCCGTCGCGCTCGCGGCGTGTGCGGCCGCCGGAGGGCTAGAACAGGCGCCGTATCGGTCGGTCGTGCTCTGACCGGAAGGGGTGCGCGGCCGCTTGATGGCTCGGTCGCCAGATGGAACTTCGCCTTGGCCCGCGACTTCGCATACGGTTACCGAACGGTGTGCACTGCACCTAGACGTCAAACGCTGAACGCAGTCGAGGCCTAGTCCGAGCGCATGTTCAAGACCGCATTCGTGGCCGCGCGCGATCGCCGCCGTCTCTTCGTCATCGCCGGTGTGCTGATCGGCTTCGGCTTCAACAAGGTCGTGGACCGGCTGGGGCTTCAGGCCATCGCCCGCATGGCGGCGCGCAACGCCTCGTTCCCCAACGTGACGCGGCTGTCGCCGCCGCAGCGGGCGCGACGCGCCATCGAGGCCTTGGGGCCGACCTTCATCAAACTGGGCCAGATCCTGGCCTCCCGCTCCGATCTGCTGACCCCGGAATGGACGGACGAACTCGGCCGCCTGCACAGTCAGGCCTCGCCGATCCCGTGGGACAAAATCCGCCCGCAGCTCGAGGAAGATCTCGGCGGCCCGCCGGAGCTCATCTTCGCCGAATTCGACAAGAACGCGATCGCATCTGCGTCGATCGCCCAGGTCTACAAGGCGCGCCTCAAGACCGGCGAAGAGGTGGTGGTCAAGGTCCTGCGGCCTGGCCTGCGCAAGATCATCGAAGCGGATTTGCGCCTCATGAGCAACGGCGCCCGCATCGTCGAGCGTGAATGGCCCGAGATCGCCCGCTACAAGCCGCAGGAGCAGATGCGTCACCTCGCGGCGGGCATCAACGGCGAACTCGACCTCGTCAACGAGGCTCGCAATTGCGAGATGCTGGCCGCTATGTTCGTGGACCGGGACGACATCGTCTTCCCCAAGATCCACTGGGAACACACGACAGAGCGCGTCTTGGTGCAGGAGTTCCTGCACGGCATTCCGCTCACCGACCATGCCCGGCTCGACGAAGGCCAGTATGACAAGCCGCTGCTGGCGCAGAAGGGAACCGACGCCTTTCTGCAGATGGCCTTGATCGAGGGCATGTTCCACGCCGACCCGCATCCCGGCAACCTGCTCGCCATGTCGGGCAATCGTATCGGCTTCATCGACTTCGGCATGATCGGCCGGCTGTCGCAGAAGCGGCGCGATCAGTTGCTGATGATGATCGGCGCCATGCTGGGGCAGAATGCGGATGGCCTGATGGCGGTGCTGATCGATTGGAGCGGCAGCAGTGCCCCCGATCTCGCCAAACTCGACGGTGCCGCCCACGCGTTCGTGCAGCGCCATTCGGGAACGAGCCTCAATCTCGCGATGGTGCTGACAGATTTCATGACGATGGCGCGCGAGAACGATCTCGCCATGCCGACGGACCTCGCCATCCTGTTCAAGAGCCTCGTCTCGGCCGACGGGGTGATGCGCCAGCTCGATCCCGACTTCGACCTCTTCACTGCCGCCGGCCCGACGGTTCAGCAGAACATGAAGGCCCGGTTCTCGCTGGACGGGTTCAAGAAGAAGATCGCCGGCATGGGGGCCGGGCTGTTCTCGGCCATGTCCGATCTGCCGGCCCTCGTGCACCTGCTGCTGGTGCGGCTGAAGCAGGGCAAGATGACGGTCGAGATCGAGATCAAGGGTCTCGATCAGTTGATCCACGGCATCGAAGTCGCCGCGACTCGTCTCGCCATCGCCCTCGTGGTCGCGGCCTTCACCCTCACCATCGCGCCTCGCCTTCTGGCCGATCGCGGCGTCTTCATCACCGCCACGGTGCTCCTGGCCCTCATCGGCGTGGGCTGGCTGCTGCTGCTGCGCCGCAAGCGCGCGACCCCGCGTTGACGACCGAGGCGACAGAGTCGTAGGAATGAGCGTTCACTTAGTGGACGTGCCGTCCTGGCGTGCTTCTGGTCTTCGAGGGCTGTTCGATGCGTGAGAGCAATGACACGGGGCGGTTCTCCCGAAGGCTCGTCTCCCGTGAACTGGCCTTGGCGAGCCACGGTATAGGCTGGGCAGCGACGGCCGTGATGCTGGCCGCCACAATGGTGATTGCCTTCGTGGCTCCCGTCTAAAGCCAACCCGGACATGGTCGCGCGAGCGAGCCGCTGTTAATTCGACGAGGTCATCTCCTTTCTCGGCTTGCTGAATCGGCCGGTCCCTCGCTCCATGACGATGCACGGCTGGCGTTTCGCCGCCGTGGTCCGGGCGGGGTCGGGACGAGATGGCGACGCATGAACTCGCGCGCGTGCCGCGCATCACGGGGGGAGCAGGAGCCCGCCGGCTGATTGTTGACCGTGCTGCCGGTCTGGTGTCCCCCGGTGCTTCGGTTCTGCTGGTCGCGGATCCAGGCCTCGGGCCGTTGGGCCTCATCGAAGACATCGCCGGCATCCTGCGCTCGGGCGGTTTCACGGTCGCGGAATTCACCGACATCAAGAGCGATCCCACGCTGGGGCAGACCGATGCCGCAGCGAGCCTCGCCCGTAGGACAGGCGCCGGTCTCGTGGTGGCCTTGGGCGGCGGTTCGGCACTCGATCTCGGCAAGGCCGCCGGCGCCGCCGCCGGGGCCGACGCCCCGGTCGAGCGTTACGCCCTCTGCGCGGCGCCCCTGCCGACCCGGAGGCTCAAGACCATCGTGGTGCCCACCACGTCCGGCACGGGATCCGAGACGACCCGCACCGCCATCCTGTCGGGGGGCGACGGCGCCAAGCTGTGGTTCTGGGGCGAGGAGCTGAAACCCGATGAGGTCGTGCTCGACCCGGAGCTGACCGTGTCGCTGCCGGCCGCCCTCACGGCCGCGACCGGCCTCGACGCTCTCGTCCATGCCGTCGAAGCCGCGACGAACCGCAACGCCCATTCCGCCAACGACCTCTATGCCCACGAGGCGATCCGCCTCGTGGCGCAGCACCTCGAAGCCGCCGTGCGTAGCCCGGGCGATATCCCGGCCCGCGAAGGGCTGCAGCGCGCCGCGGCCCTGGCGGGCATCGCCATCGACAATTGTGGCACCGCCATCGCCCATGCGATCGGCCATGCACTGGCGTCGTTGCGCCCCATTCATCACGGCCGCGCCGTCGGCGTCGCCATGCTGGCCTCGCTGCCCTGGGTGGTCGAGGGCCATGAGGAGGTGTTCGCACGCGCCGCCGCCGCCATGGGGGCCGAGCCCAGCGCGCGAGGCTTCATCGCGGCCTATCGTGCCCTGATGGAAGGCGCCGGTCTGGCCTCGTCGCTAGGACCGGAATTCGACAGCGTGACGCCCGAGATGCTGGCCGCCCAGATGGCCCGCCCCGAAAACCTCCCCATGATCCGCTCCACCCGCCGCGACGCCGCCGAAGCCGACCTGCTCGGCCTCGCCCGCGCCACGCTCGCCGCCTGAGCCCGGGACCGCCTCCATGTCCGACATGTCCGCCTCCCAGCGTCCCGCAACCCGCTCCGGCTGGGAGGACCGTGCCGCGGCCCTCCGGATCGAGGGTCGCGCCTTCATCGATGGCCGCTATGTCTCGGCGGGGTCGGGCCGCAGCTTCGCCCGGGTCTCGCCGATCCACGGCCGGACCGTGGCCGAGGTGGCGGACAGTGCCGCGGCCGACGTCGACCTGGCCGTCGCCTCGGCTCGGCGCGCCTTCGAGGACGGCCGCTGGCGCGACATGGCGCCGGTGGCGAAGAAGCGCATCATGCTGCGCTTTGCCGAGCTGATCCGGGCCAATCTCGACGAATTGGCGCTGCTCGAGACGCTCGACGTCGGCAAGGTCATCGGCAATTCTCTCGCCGTCGACGTGCCTTTCGCGGCCGACTGCATCCAGTATTACGGAGAGCTGGCCGACAAGCGCAGCGACGAGATCGCGCCGGTCGGGCCCAAGGACGTCGCCCTGGTGCGCCGCGAGCCGCTCGGCGTCGTGGCCGCCATCGTGCCCTGGAACTACCCGCTGATCATCTCGGCCTGGAAGCTCGGCCCGGCGCTGGTGGCGGGCAATTCCGTCGTGCTGAAGCCCGCCGAGCAATCCTCGCTCTCCGCCATCCGCCTCGCGGCTCTGGCGGC
>JAYVMK010000565.1:0-5218 GCA_043758995.1 Lichenibacterium sp.
AGCAGGCTCGGGCTGGCGGTCTCGCTCGCCGATCCGGCAAGCTGCGGTGTCTGGGCCTCCGCCAGCAGAGGCAGAGCGATAAGGGCCACAAGGGCAAGGGTCAGGCGCATCGTCGGTATCGGCATGGTGGGGTCGCTCCGCCTGCGCGGCGTCACGTGCCGGCCTCGAAGGGTAACCGCGACGCCCTCAATCGCGTGGTAGGGATCGCACTCAGCCGAGGTTTTCCACTCTTTTGCGCCCGCCTGCCGCAGTTCCTCGGAACCCGAGACGCATTGCCGCATTAAGGCGGTACTGTGTCTGGAGGCTGGTACGATGCTCAAGTGGGCCTTGATTTTCTTCATCATCTCGATCGTGGCCGGCGTCTTCGGCTTCGGCGGTATTTCCGCGGGCGCGGCCGATATCGCCAAGATCCTGTTCTACATCTTCGTCGTCATCTTCGTGATCTTCCTGATCCTCGGCGTCATCGGCGGTAGAGCCGTAACCTGACGCGAGGCCTCGCCAAGGCGCGCCACCCGGCACGCCGAAGCATTGATGTCGCTGAAGCCGGAGCACGAGAGATCGTGCTCCGGCTTTTTTTTCGTTTCGGAGCCTCACCGGCAAGGCATCGAACACCCCTTGCAGAAATCCTCGTTGTTCCAATTTACCATCCAGGTGGATGGCGGCGGGATGGAGGACGAGCAGGATGCAGGACGTGAAGCCTCGACCGGGGGACAGCGAGAAGATCACCATCAACCTCGGCTTCGTCGACCTCGGCCATGTGGACCTGATGGTCCGGGACGGGTTCTACGCCAACCGAACCGACTTCATCCGCACCGCCATCCGCAATCAGCTCGACCGGCACGGCGACGCCGTCCGTCAGTCGGTGGCACGCAAGCGGCTGAGCCTAGGCCTGACGCATTATGGCCGTACCGAGCTCGAAGCCGTCGTGGCAGCCGGCGAGCAACTGGACATCCAGGTGCTGGGCCTCGCTACGATCGCCGACGACGTCACGCCCGAACTGGCGCGGGCCGCCATCGGTTCGGTGCAAGTGCTCGGTGCGCTGCACGCCAGCCCCGCCGTCAAGGCGGCACTCGCCGACCGCATGGCCTGACCCCGCCCAGTTTTCTCCTGTTCCCCCTGGCGGGTCTGCCGCCACGCTGCGAGCCGCCGAGTTCGCATTCTGCCTTGAAAGACCGACTCCATGGCGATGAACCTTCTGCAGCAGACCCGAGCCGCGTTGACCCGCCTCGGCGACCTGAACGCGACGCTGTCGCGTCCATCCCGTCTCTCCGGTCTGTCGGGCGTGTCCCGTCTGCCGAAGCTCGGCGACTTACCCAAGGCGCTCACCGGCGCGGACTGGTCCGATCCGATGAGCCTCCTCGCCGCCCTCAAGCCCGGCGTACCTCTATGCGGCATGACGATGCCGGGCAGCGCCGAGGCCGGCCCCGTGGTTCCCGATGGGGCACGGTTCGACGAACACACCTATCAGGGCGCGTCCGGAACACTCGGCTACAGGCTCTATGTCCCGAGCCGGGCCCCGGGCGCGCCGATGCCGCTCGTCGTCATGCTGCACGGCTGCACGCAGTCGCCGGAGGATTTCGCGGCCGGAACGCGCATGAACGAGATCGCCGAAGCCGAGGGTCTCCTCGTCGCCTATCCGCGCCAGACGCAGCGCGCCAACGCCCAAAAATGCTGGAACTGGTTCGACGCCATGGACCAGAAGCGCGACCGCGGCGAGCCGGCGCTCATCGCCGGCCTGACGCGCGAGATCATCGCGGCTCACGCCGTGGATGCCGCGCGGATCTATGTGGCGGGCCTCTCGGCGGGAGGTGCCGCGGCCGTCATCATGGCGCAGCTCTATCCTGACCTTTACGCCGCGGCCGGCGTGCATTCGGGCCTCGCGGCCGGTGCCGCCACCGACATGCCGGGCGCCTTCACGGCCATGCGGGGCGGTGGACGAGCCGCGCCCGGGCGACCCGTCCCCACCATCGTGTTCCACGGCGACGCCGACCGCACCGTTCATCCGTCGAACGGCGATCAGGTCCTGCATCAGGGCCGCAGTGGCCAGGCGGACCTCGTCGCTGCCGTCACGCGCGGCTCGTCGGAGGGTGGCATCGGCTATACGAGACGGGTCCAGAGCGACGCGGTGGGTCGGCCGATGCTGGAGCATTGGGTGCTGCATGGCGTTGGCCATGCCTGGTCAGGGGGCAGTGCCGCCGGATCCTACACGGAGCCGCGCGGTCCCGACGCGAGCCGCGAGATGCTGCGCTTCTTCCTCGAACATCGCCTCGGCGGCGCTGTCTGAGGAAGTCAGTGTCAGGCGATGCGGGTGTTCAGCAGCGGCAGGCCGTCGATCCGTCCCTGGAGCAGATCGCCCCGCACGACGGCGCCGACGCCTTCGGGTGTCCCGGTGAAGATCAGATCGCCGGGTTCGAGCCGCACCAGGCCCGACAGGTAGGCGATGGTCTCGGGCACCGACCAGATCATGCGGGACACGTCGGACGACTGGCGCGTGGCACCGTTGACCTTGAGTTCCAGGGCACCGCTCGCCATCGCGCCGGAGACCGACACCGGCACGAGATCGCCGATCGGTGCCGAGAGGTCGAAGCCTTTCGCCATGTCCCAGGGGCGGCCGGCCTTCTTGGCTTGGGCCTGGAGGTCGCGGCGCGTCATATCGAGGCCCACCGCATGACCCCAGACGTGGCTCAGAGCCTCCGCCTCGGCGATGTCGGATCCGCCCGTGCCGATGGCGACGACGAGTTCGAGTTCGAAGTGGAGATCCGATGTCGATGTCGGATAGGGCGTGTCGGCGCCGCCCGTCACCAGTGCATCGGCGGGCTTGGTGAAGAAAAACGGCGCCTCACGGGTCGGGTCGCCACCCATCTCGCGGGTGTGTTCGGCATAGTTGCGACCGACGCAGAAGATGCGCCGCACCGGAAACAGCCCTCCGCCCGAGACCGGGACGGCGGCGATGCGCGGCGACGCGATGACGTAGTCGGACATGATGAAGTTCCTTTCGGAGAGAGCGGAGAAGCGCGGCGCGGCGTCAGCCGAATTTGGCTCGCAGCGCATCGACCTGCTCGGGCGTCAGCGGTCGGGTGCGATGGCCCTGAAGCAGGAGAAACAGCTTCGCGGTCTCCTCGAGCTCCTCGATGGCGCCCGCCGCGGCCGACAGCGACGTTCCCGCCACCACCGGACCGTGGTTGGCAAGCAGCACGGCGTGATGGCGGGAGGCGAGCGGTCGCACGGCTTCGGCCAGGGCCATGTCTCCCGGCGGGAAATACGGCACCAGAGGCAGCTGCCCGATCCGCATGATGTAATAGGCGGTCAAGGGCGGCAGCACGTCGTGATGATCGACGTCGGCCATGCAGGAGACCGCCACCGAATGCGTCGAGTGGAGATGCACCACGGCGCCGGCATCGGGCCGCCCGTCGTACATGACGCGATGCAGGAAGCCCTCCTTGGTCGGGGCATCGCCGCCAATGTGGCGTCCTTCGGCGTCGAGCCGCGACAGGCGCGCCGGATCGAGATCGCCCATGGCGACATTGGTGGGCGACATCAGCCAGCCGTCGTCGAGCCTGACGCTGATGTTGCCCGACGAGCCGAAGGTCAGGCCGCGCGAGAACAGGCTCGCGCCGAGCCGGCAGATCGCGTCACGGGCTTTGGTCTCATCCATCCGTCAGCCCTTGTGCTCGACCTCGACGAAGCTCATCGGCGCCTCGCCGCCGTTCATGACATCGTGGCGGACGCCGGCCGGACGTGAATAGGCGTCGCCGGCCCTAAGGTCCACGCGGGTCGGTTCGCCCGTCCCGCCGTCGATCATCATCAGGCCCTCCGTGACCATCACGATGGCATAAGGCATGGCATGTTCGTGCCATCCGGTGGTGGCGCCGGGCGCGAAGTCCCAGCGCGTGATGCGGACACGGTCGTCGTCCGCCAGGACGGTCGGAACCGCCGGGACGCTACAGGTGAAAGGCATGAGCTTCTCCAGGGGTCAGCGAGAGATGTCCTCCAGCGGCCGGTCGAGGGTCCGCGGGCCGAAGATGCCGATCGCCAGCACCACGATCGCCATGGCGCCGGCGATGAAGACGAAGACCGCGCCCACGCCCTCACGGGCCAGCAGCGCCGAGATGATCAGGCCCGCGAAGGCCCCCGACAATCGGCTCCAGCTGTAGACGAAACCCACCGCCCGCGCGCGGATCCGGGTCGGAAAGAGTTCGGCCTGGTAACCGTGGAAGGCGATCGACATCCAATTGTTGGCGAGGGTCACCAGCACGCCGAGCAGGATCACGGGCCAGAAGCCCATGGCCTGCGAAAACAGGAGACCGCAACAGGCGGCCGCGATGGCGGCCGAGCAGATCTGCCATTTTCGCTCGATCCGGTCGGCGATCAACAGCGCGACCAAGGGTCCGAACGGGTTCGCCACCGCGATGGTGAAGGAATATTGCAGGCTCTTGGTGACGTCGATACCCTTGGCGATGAGCAGCGTCGGCACCCAGGCGGCGAAGCCGTAGAAGCCGATCGTCTGGCAGAACTGAAACACCGACATCATCAGCGTGCGGCTGCGATAGGGCGGGCTCCAGATCTCGGCAAAGGAGGCCCGGCCCTCGGGCGCCGGCGGGATCTGGGGCGCCACCACGGGAGCGAGCTTGCGGCCGAGGTCCCTTTCGGCCGCTTTCTCCAGGCCGCGCAGCACACGGTCGGCCTCGTCGAGCCGGCCCCGACGGGCGAGCCAGCGCGGCGATTCCGGCACGCCCCGGCGGATGATCCAGACGAAGACGGCGCCGAGCGTGCCGATCAGCACCACCCAGCGCCAGCCGTCGATCCCGAAAGGCGCCGTCGGCACCAGCAACCAGGCCAGCAGCGCCACGAGCGGCACCGCCAGGAAGGTCACGAGCTGGTTCAGCGCATAGGCACGCCCGCGGATCGCCGCCGGCACGATCTCGGCGATGTAGGTGTCGACCGTGACCAGTTCGACGCCGAGTCCGATGCCGGCCACGAAACGCCAGAGGTCGACGAAAAAGCCCGTCGTCTGGACGGCCAGCACCAAGGTCGCGAGCGAATACCAGACGAGCGACCAAGTGAAGACCGCCCGCCGACCGAAGCGATCCGCGACGCCGCCGAAGGCCGTCGTGCCGACCCAGAGTCCCGCGAACGTGGCGAAGACGAAGGTTCCGAACCCCGTGACGCCGATACCCGACAGGGCGTCGAAGGGCCCGAGGGAGGCCGGGCTGAAGAG
>JAYVMK010000566.1:0-16850 GCA_043758995.1 Lichenibacterium sp.
GGCGCACCAACAGCTCGCCGCGCAACATGCGCAACTCCAGCAGGCCCTGCAGGCCGAGAGCGAGCGCGCTATGCACCTTCGACTTTGCGGACCGGTCTACGACCGCCTTGACGAAGGCGTTGGAGGACGGATCGGTGGCCAGCGAGCACTCGTCGCAACCGGCCGCATAGGTCGCGCCGAGCTGCGCCAGGAGTTGGGCTCCTTGATAGTTGCTGACCAGCACCGTCAGGTCCTTGCCGAGCGAGGTCGCGATATCTTTGGCGCCCTGGGTATACTCGTTCCAATACTCCGAGCCACTCTCATCGATGCCGATGATGATCTTGCCGCCTTTCGCCTCTGCGGCGCGGGCCGGCGCGCCCAAAGATAGCGTAGCTGCCAGAGCGGTGGCGCCCAGCAAGCACGGCCAGATACGACCCGTGACGGGTTTCGCTTTCGAGCTCATACATTCCTCCATCGCTTGCCGATCGGGCAGGCTTAGCCATCGCGCCGGTTTTTCCCGCGTCTGATCGGCAAGGTCTTTCCAGGAAGCTTTCTTGTCAATAATATTATCGAAAATATCGTCTGTTCGACGATGAGCTTAGGCTGGGCAGTAGCCGCGATAGGAGCAGGAGAAATTCAAGAGAACAGCTTAATCAGTACGTTGGCATCCTGGCGCCTAGCCTGAAGTGGCAACCGCGCCTGAATTGCCGATCGGCACTTTCCACATTTCGCAGGTCGACGCCCAGTGATAGGGTATGTGGAGCGTTGCCGTTGACTGCCCCGCGTCGGTTGCGGCCGGGCGAAAGCGGTCAGCGACCGCGCCTGAACGGCGGGCAGGAGGACCTGGGGCTTATCAAGTGAAGGACAAGGAAACCGGGCTCACTCGAGCGACGTCGGTGTACGACAGCATCCGGCGTGACATTATGAGCGGGGAGATCCGACCTGGCGACAAGCTGCTGTTCGATGTGTTACGCGAGCGTTATGCGAGCGGCATCAGTCCGATCAGAGAGGCGCTCAACCGTCTCTATTCTGAAGGCTGGGTGGCACGGGAGGAGCAACGCGGGTTCCGGGCCGCCGAAACTTCGGAGGCCGAACTTCGGCAATTGGTTCAGACCCGTGTCATGGTCGAAGGCGCTGCAATCACAGCTGCGCTCACTCTGAAAGACGTCGCGGCCGAAGAGCATCTGGTGCTCGTCTTTCACCGATTGAAAAAGGAACGTCGCCTGATCGACGGCCAGCGCTCGGAACGGTGGGAGCGGCTGCACAAGGAATTCCACATCGCGCTGGTGGCCGGAGCCAAGCTCCCGAGAATCACGGCCTTCTGCTCGCAGCTTTTCGATGTCGCCGAGCGGTACAGAGTCCTTTGCGCGTCCACCTATCCCGAACGCAACGAGTTGGACGAGCATCGCCGCATTCTCGAAGCTTACCTCGACGGTGATGCGGACCAGGCCGTCGATCTGCTCGCAGCTCACCTGCAGGTCACACTCGACATGATCTTGGGCACCTCGTTCGGACCGAGCAAATCGCAACACAGCAAGGGCCAGCCATCGTGCGACGCTGACACGGCATAAACTCATGGCCTAACGACGGAATCTTTCCAAAATCGTGCGGACTTGCCGGAAGGTTGGAAAATATGCTTCATTGCTTGCGACGAGGTTCCTCGTTTGGTCGCGTCGCTGCAGTCGATTGCTGCGCACCGACTGCACGTCCAGGCCTTCGGCGAAGCCTCGACATCGTACAAGCGCCGCGGAGGGAGAGGGTCGATGACGTGGAATAGGAAGGGCGGCCCTAGGATCGCGTTTTTAGGGACCGGTGCCCAAGGGGCTTCGATCGGAGCCGACTTCGTGCTCGCGGGCCTCGACGTGACATTCATCGAGCAGTGGCCCGACCACGTCATGGCGATCCGCGACAAGGGCATCACGGTCAATCTGCCGACCCGGACGATCAATGCGAGAGTCCCCGCGCTGCACTTGTGTCAAGTTGCCGAGATCAAGGAGCCGTTCGACCTCGTGTTCCTCGTGGTCAAGGCCTACGACACCAAGTGGGCCTGTCAGCTGATCGCGCCCTGCCTCGCGCCCGACGGCTTTATCGTCGGCCTTCAGAACGGCATGACGCATGGTGAAATCGCCGAGGTCGTCGGCAAGGAACGCACGATCGGGGCCGTGATCGAGATCGCGTCCAACATGTTCGTGCCCGGGGTGACCAATCGGCAGAACGATCACGATACATCGTGGTTCGCCCTTGGAGCACTCGATGCGAAGCAGCAGGATCGCGTGGAGGAGATAGCGAAACTGCTCCGCCACAGCGGAACCGTCGAAGTGAGCGACGACATCGTATCGGCGAAATGGATGAAGCTCGTCGTGAATGCCGCGGAACTGATCCCGTCGGCCATCATCGACTTGCCCCTCGCGGATGCCGCACGCGCTCCGGGAATGCTGGAAGTCATGAGAGCCGCCGGGTACGAGGCCATGCATGCGGCCCTTGCGGACGGCGCGAAGATCGTTCCCATCATCGGAATGCCGCCTGTGATGTCGAACCATCCGGAGCGCTACGTCGATCAGATCTTCGAAGAGGTGCTCAAGACCTTCTCCAAGGAGGATACGCTGACCACGTCGCTGCAGGACTGGCGCAAGGGGCGGAAGGCCGAGATCGAGGAAGTAAACGGCTACGTGGTCGAGAAACTGCGGCAACACGGGCAGTCCGCTCCGGTCAACGAACTCGTCGTCAAGATTGCGCTCGAGATCGAGAGTGGGCGTCTCTCGGCACAGCCGGAGAACGCCAAGCTTCTCGGTGCCGGCGGATAGCGAGACGCCGGAGAGAGCCGCAGCGACTGCGATTGCCTCTTGTGAACCTGTCACCCCAGGTCCTTCGTAGACGGTCGCCGAGGCGGTCGAGCCTCGGCGGACAGGGGTGTCAAACCGATGCTCGAACCGGTGATCGAGAGCGGCCATGACGAAGATCGCGGTATTGGGCAGCGGGGCCAACGGGGCCTCGATCGGCGCCGATCTCACCAGACACGGTCACGATGTCGTGCTCATCGACCAATGGCCCGCCCACGTCGAAGCCATGCGGACGAGCGGCGTGCGGATCGAAATGCCTGGCGAGGTTCTCGAACAGAAGGTTCGTGCGCTCCACCTTTGCGACGTCTGCACTTTGCGTGAGTCGTTTGACGTCGTCCTGCTCGTGATGAAGGCCTATGACACGCGCTGGGCGACTCACCTGATCGCTCCTTATCTGAAAGCGGATGGCCTCGTCGCCGGTGTCCAGAACGGCATGACGCTCGACGCGATCGCCGACGTGGTTGGCCCTGAGCGCGCGATGGGATGCGTTATCGAGATCTCGTCCGCGATGTTCGATCCGGAAGTGGTCATGCGGCATTCGCCGCCGCCCCGGTCATGGTTCGCGGTCGGTAGTATTCATCCATCGACGAAGGGGCGTGAGGAGGAGATTGCCAGCCTGCTACGCTGCTCCGGTCGCGTCGATGTCGTCGAGGACATTCGTGCGACCAAATGGATGAAGCTGGTCAGCAACGCCACGACTCTCGTCTCGACGGCATTGCTCGGCCTGTCGATGCAAGAGGCCGCCGCCATCCCGGAGATGCGTGAGCTTATGCTGAGGTCCGGTGAGGAAGCGCTGGCAATCGGTGCGGCGCTGGGTCATCCGATGCTCCCGATCTTTGGAATGTCGCCTGAGCTGATGCGTACCGCCAATCGCCCATGCGAGGTTCTGCTGGACACTCTTCTGGCCGGCTTCACGCTTCCACACTCCACAACGACGGTGCTCCAAGACTGGCAGAAGGGGCGTCACAGTGAAGTCGACGACCTCAACGGGCTCGTCGTCGCCGAAGCAGCCCGTCTCGGCCACCCGGTACCGGTCAACTCCGCGATTACGGCCCTGGCGCACTTGGTTGAGGATGGCAAGATCGTCCCTTCACCGGGTAACCTGGAGCGTCTTCTGTCGATGCTTCACTAGGCCGTTTAGACCAGCCCCGTACATCAGCAGCAACGAACCAAGGGGCGAATCGAGGGTCCCTAGCGCGCGACGCCTTGGCACAACAAGTCGATGACGATGCCGGCTGAACTTTCGCCGTGGGCGCTTTGCGACGAAGCAGTCACCGCGTGCGCGACTGCGATGGCGACACCGGAACGCCCAGAGTGCCAGTGGCAGGCCGGACATCGCCCACATTAGGTTGGGCGGAACGCTTTGCTGCCAAGGAGTCGGGCCGGATTTGTCGGAACAGCAATCGGGACCGACCGTCTGCCTCCAAGCCAAGCGGTTCCGCTCTGTGTTGATGTTCAATTCGGATAAAATGGACGTTGTCGAGATCGGCTCCTCACGTAGGTTCTCGACATCACGGCTCAACAGAAGCCGATCCGAGGAGACGCTGACGGGGATGTCACATCCGCAGGCGCGGCTCCTCAACCCTTACGGTTGGAGGAACCACCATGAAGAGGTTGATTGGCGCGCTTATCGGCGCCACGATGTTGTCCGGACTCTGCACGCCGTCGATCGCCGACGAGTATAAAGGCGCACCGCGCACCTTCCTCTTCAATCCGTCGCCGGATGTCTGCTTCAAGGAGACGGCGAAGTACAAGAAAGCCGGTCCTTATACAATTGGGTTCGCCAATGCTGGCCTCGGCGACAGCTGGCGTGTCGTTGCCCTCGACTCGATGAAGAAGGCTGCCGGCGATCACAAGGACCAGATCAAGCACCTGCTGATCACCGATGCCGGCCATGACGACGCCAAACAGATCGCCGACATCCAGGATCTCGTGTCGCGCGGCGTCGATCTCCTCATCGTCTCGGCCAATACCGAAAAGGCGCTCGACCCCGCCGTGTCCCGCGTGATGAAGCAGGGCATCCCGGTCATCATGGTGGACCGGCGCACATCTTCCGACAACTTCGTCACCTTCGTGACGGCGAGCGACCAGCTCGAAGGCCGGCTCTGGGCCCAGTGGCTGGTGGAGAAGCTCAACGGCAAGGGTAACGTCATCATCCTGGGCGGCCAGGCCGGTTCGAGCCCCAACGAGGCCCGCGTCCGTGCCGCCATGCAGGTCTTCGACCAGTATCCTGACATCAAGATCCTCGATACGGTCTATTCGGACTGGAGCCCCGTGAAGGGCAAGCAGGTGATGCAGGCCGTCATCGCCAAATACGGCAAGAAGATCGACGCCGTTCTGTCGACCCATGGTCTCCAGACACCGGGGTCCATCGAGGCTTTCGTCGAGGCCGGCTACAAGGACGGCGAGATCCCGCCCCACACCAGCGCCGACGTGAACGGCGCCTTGCAGATGGCGCTGAAGCACAAGGTGCCCGACCTCGAGGTCGGCTATCCCCCGGCCATGTACGGACTCGCCATCGAGACGGCGCTGAAGGTCCTGTCCGGAGCAAAGGTCGCCTGCACGACGCAGATCAATGCCCAGATCGCCTTGACCCACGGCGACGAAACCGCCTCCGTGCCTCATCCCGACCTCTACATCGACCAGTTGGTGTCTATGGACGGGCCGCCCGACATGCTGGTCACCGGCGGCATGGGGCCGGGCTACGACCCGAAGTCCTACAAGGCCGACTACAACCAGTGATCTGATCAGGTCCGAAGCGGTCGGGAGCGGATCGTCCGCATCCCAACCGCTGTCCGGAGGACCGAGGCCGCATCGGAACGGCCGGTGCGGACCGCCGCGCTCACGAGATGGACGCCCTCTGCATGCTGTCCCTGACCGACATCACAAAGACGTTCCCCGGCGTGAAGGCGCTCCAGGGCGTCAGCCTCGACGTTCAGCCGGGCGAGATCCACGCCCTCGCAGGGGAAAACGGGGCCGGCAAGTCGACGCTGACACGGGTGATCGCCGGCGTGCACACACCGACCGAAGGCACGATGAGCTTCGCAGGCCGGCCCGTCGCCTGGACGTCGCCACGCGAGGCGACCGCGGCCGGAATTCACGTGATCTACCAAGAATTCAACCTCTTCCCGCACCTCTCGGCGGCCGAAAACATCTATATCGGCCACGAACGGCGCAACGCGCTGGGCTTTGTCGACCACCGGCGGACCCGCCGCGACGCGGCAGAGATCCTGAAGCGGCTCGGAGTCACCATCGACCCCGAGGCGCTCGTCAACGAGCTTTCGGTCGCCGACCAGCAGATGGTCGAGATCGCCCGCGCCCTGGTCCACGACGTCAAGCTCCTGATCCTCGACGAGCCGACGGCCGTGATCTCGGGCCGCGAGGTCGATCTCCTGTTCGACAGGCTCCACGCGCTGAAGCGGGAGGGCGTCGCCATCGTCTACATCTCGCATCGCCTGGAAGAGATCTTCGCCCATTGCGACCGCGTGTCCGTTCTCAAGGACGGCCGCCACGTCGCGACGCGGACCGTCGCCGACATCGACCGGGACATGCTGGTGTCGCTGATGGTCGGCCGCGACATGCACGAACTCTTCCCGCCGCGGCGTCCGGCCCGCTCGAACGCGCCGGTGGTACTCGAAGCCCAGGGGATCAATGTCCCAGGGCGGGTGCGAGGCGCCGGCCTCACGCTTAAGGCCGGCACCATCACGGGGCTCTCTGGCATGGTAGGCTCCGGCCGCACCGAACTCGCGCTGGCTATGTTCGGCGTGCTGCCGATGGGCGGCGGCTCGGTCACGGTCGACGGAACGCGTTTCACAAGCATGACGCCGGCCCGCGCCATCGCGCTCGGTATCGGGCTCGTGACGGAGGATCGCAAGGCGCAGGGGCTCGCCATGCTGCTCGACGTGGCCGCCAACGTCACGGCCTCCACCCTCGATCAGGTGTCGAGCCGCGGTTTTCTCGACCGCCACCGCGAGACCGCGATCGCGGAAGCCGCGATTCAGTCCTATCGCGTCGCCTGCCGCGAGCCGTCGCAGCCGGTGGCCCTTATGTCGGGGGGCAACCAGCAGAAGGTCATCGTGGCGCGCTGGGCCCGCACCTCCCGCCGCGTGCTGATCCTCGACGAGCCGACGCGCGGCGTCGATGTCGGGGCCAAGATGGAAATCTATCGCATCATGCAGGCGCTCGCCGACGAAGGCCTCGCGATCCTCATGATCTCGTCCGAACTGCCCGAGATCGTCGGCATGTCTGACCGTGTGGTGGTGATGCGCGAGGGCGAGATCAGCGGCGTGCTCGAGCCCGACGAGATCGACGAGGCCGCCATCGTGACCCTCGCCACCCATCGCGAAGCGGCATGAACGGGAGATCCGCATGAGCGACATCGCGCTTCCCTCTCGCGGTAGCATCAGGCTTCGCCGCATGGCGGCCAGCAACGCGGGGCTTCTCGTCGTCCTCTCTCTGCTGGTGGCGATGCTGCTGACCGGCGCCGTGGTGAGCGACCGGTTCCGCACCTTCGGCAACGTCGCCAACGTCTTCGAACAATCGACCGGCCTCGCCCTCGTCAGCCTCGGCCAGACGCTCGCCGTGTTGACCGGCGGCATCGATCTCGCAGTCGGCTCCCTGATCAGCCTCATCATCTGCCTAACGGCGGGGCTGCTCGACGGCGACGGCACCTACATGATCCCGGTGCTCGCCGGCATGCTGGCGCTCGGCGCCGCGATCGGCCTCGTCAACGGTCTCGGCGTGGTCTACCTGCGCATCCATCCGCTGATCGTGACGCTCGGCATGGGTGCCGTGCTGCAGGGAGTGACGTTGCTCTATGCGCTCGGGCCCGTGGGATCGGTTCCGGACGGGTTCGACGCCCTGGCCTACGGTACCTTCGGTCCTCTACCGGCAGCCGCCGTCATCACCGTCCTGCTCTATGTCGGAACGGCTTTCCTGCTGCGCTCCTCGCGCTTCGGCCGCTACATCTACGCGGTCGGTGACGACAGCAATGCTGCGAAACTAATCGGCCTGCCGCGCACCCAGGTGATCCTCTTCGTCTACGCCTTTTCGGGCTTCTTCGCCGCCGTGACCGCCATCTACCTCGTGGCCCGCTTCGGGTCCGGACAGCCCTACGCGGGCGCCAACTACACGCTCGCCTCGATCACCCCCGTGGTGGTGGGCGGGACGATGCTCAGCGGCGGCCGTGGCGGCGTAATGGGCACGCTGTTCGGCGCCTACCTCGTTTCGTTGCTCAACAACCTGCTGAACTTCCTCGACGTCAGTACCTACGTGCAGTTGATGTTCCAGGGGGTGATCATCATCCTCGCCGTCTCGGTCTATGTCGAAAGGCGGAGGAGCATCGCATGACGACCGCGATCCCTACCCAGCAGTCTCCTGGACAATCGCGGGAAAGCGGGGGTCTGATCCGCTTCGTTTCCCGCAACGGGATCTATCTGTTCCTGCTGGCGCTCTTCGCGGTCTGCGGAGCCATCTCGCCCGCCTTCCTCCGGCTCGACAACCTCGGCAATCTCCTGTCGCAATTCGCGCCCCTGGGGATCGTCGTCATCGGCCAGAGCTTCGTGATCTTGGTTCGGGGCCTCGACCTCTCGGTGGCTTCCGTGATGGCGACGGCGGCGGTCGCGGCGACGAGTTTCTCGGGCCGCGACCAGGATGCCCTCCCGGTTTTGGCGCTGGGCCTCGTGATCGGCGTCGCCACGGGACTGCTGAACGGCTTCCTGGTCACCAAGCGGCAGGTCTCGCCCTTCCTGGCGACGCTCGCCACCATGATCGTTCTGCAAGGGGTCCGCTTCGCCTGGACACATGGCGCGCCCTCTGGGTCGGTGCCGCCGATCTTCCGCACGCTGGGCGCCGGATCCATCGACGGCATCCCCTACAACATCTTCGCCCTGCTAGCGGTCGCTGCCGTGGCCATCGTCCTGCTCCACAAGGCGACCTTTGGCCGGCAAGTCTACATCACGGGCGGCAATCCGCTGACGGCGCGGCTCGTCGGCATCCCGGCCGATCGCGTCACCATCATCTGCTACGTCATCTCGGGCGTGCTAGCGGCCCTTGCCGGGCTGATCCTGTCGGGCTTCGTCGGTGTCGTCGACAACTGGGTCGGCAAGGGCTTCGAACTCAATTCCATCGTGGCGGCAGTGATCGGCGGCGTGGCGCTCTCGGGGGGACGCGGCACGCTGCCCGGCGCGCTCGCCGGCGCCGCGATCCTCGTCACGGTGTTCAACGCCGTGCTGCTCTTCGGCCTGCCAGTGCAGTTCCAGATCATCATCCAGGGGCTGGTGATCATCGTGGCCACGGCCTTCTACGCCCGGCAGAGCGCCTGAGGCGCGCCGGGCCCACACCATCGTCAAAGGGAGCAGGCGCATGAGCAACGATCTCGACGGCAAGTCGATCATCGTGATGGGCGCGGGACGCGGCATCGGCGCCGCCATCGCGCGGGATCTCGCCGCCAAGGGCGCACGCGTCGCGGTGGCGGACATCGACCGAGACACGGCCGAGGCCGTCGCGGCGGAGATCGGCGGCGCGGCGCGCGGTTTCGCGGTCGACGTCGGCGATCGAACCAGCGTGCGGTCGCTCGTGGCGGATGTCGTCTCCACCTTCGGCCGGCTCGACGTCATGTTCAACAATGCCGGGATCAGCAAGACGCTGCCCTTCATGGAGACGTCAGAAGCCGACTTCGAGCGCATCATGCGGGTCAACGGGATAGGTGTTCTGATCGGCACCCAGGAGGCGGCGCGCCAGATGATCGCCCAGGGCGGCGGCGGCAAGATCATCAACACGGCGTCGATCGCCGGCAAGCAGGGCTACCCCCTCTTCGCGGCCTATTGTGCGAGCAAGTTCGCCGTCGTGGCCCTCACCCAGGCGGCCGCGCGGGCGCTGGCCGAGCACCGGATCACGGTCAACAGCTTCGCGCCCGGCGTGGTCCGGACCGAACTCTGGCAGCAGCTCGACGGCGAGTTCATGGGCCTCGGCCTGACCCAGCAGGCCGGCCAGGCGATCGACGAATTCTCGAGCTCGATCCTTGCCGGACGGGCCTCGCTGCCGGCCGACATCGTCGGCACGACGACGTTCTTGGCCTCCGCGGCCTCCGACTACATGACCGGTCAGACCGTCATGATCGACGGCGGCATGGTGCTGACCTGAGCTAGGGCACGAACAAAGGGAGGACGACATGGCTCGATTGAACGACAAAGTCGCGATCGTGACGGGCGGCGGGACCGGCATCGGCGAAGCCACCTGCCTTCGCTTCGCGGAGGAGGGCGCCAGGGTGGCGGTCTTCGACCTCAACGCCGAAGAGGGCGCATCGACGGCGGCCGCCATCACCGCCAAGGGGTCGGAGGCCGTCTTCGTCAGAACCGACGTGTCCAAGGAGGCCGACGTCGCCGCTGCGGTCGCAACGGTGCTGGGGCGTTGGGGCACGATCGACATCCTGGTCAACAATGCCGCGATCCCGGGCGTGAACAAGTTCGCCCACGAGGTCGCCGTCGAGGAGTGGGACCTCGTCTTCGCCGTGAACGTGCGAGGGCCGTTCCTCTGCACCAAGCACGTCGTGCCGACGATGATGAAGGCCGGACGCGGCTCCATCGTCAACTTCTCGTCGATCTACGGGCTCATCGGCAACGACGACCTGCCACCGTACCACGCCGCCAAGGGCGCCGTGCTGATGATGACCAAGACCGATGCGATCTGCTACGCGCCCCACGGCATCCGCGTGAACGCGGTCCATCCCGGCTCGACCAAGACCCCGCTCTTCATGAAGGCCGGCGAGACCTATCCGGGCGGTCTCGACGTCTATCTCGACATGATGAAGCAGAAGCACCCGTTGACGCTGGGCGAACCCGTCGACGTGGCCAATTGCGTCCTCTTTCTCGCCTCGGACGAGGCCCGCTTCGTCACCGGCACCAGCCTCGTCTGCGACGGCGGCTACACGGCCCAGTGACGACAGGAGCAAGTCTATGATCAATCTCGCGATGGTCGGCCTCGGATGGTGGGGCCGCAAGATGGTCGACGTGGTCCAGGGCCGCAGCGACGTGGTGCGGATCGCCCGTGCGGTCGACCCTAACACGGAGGCCGCGCGGCCCTTCGCGGCCGAGCGCGGCCTGCCGCTCTCGGCCGATCTCGCCGAGGTGTTGGGAGACCATGCCATCGACGCCGTCGTGCTGGCGACGCCCCACGCCCTCCACGACGAGCAGATCCGCCAGAGCGTCGCGGCCGGCAAGCATGTCTTCTGCGAGAAGCCGCTGGCCCTGACCCGCGCCGACGCCGAGCGCCTCGTCGGCCTGTGCCGCGACGCTGGCCTCGTGCTCGGCATGGGTCACGAACGCCGCTTCGAGCCGCCCGTGGCCGAACTCCTGGCCGACGTCGATGCGGGGCGCCTCGGCCGCATCCTGCAGATCGAGGCCAATTTCAGCCACGACAAGTTCCTGTCGCTCGACCCGACCAACTGGCGCCTCGATCCGGCCCATGCGCCGGCCGGCGGCATGACGGCGACGGGCATCCACCTGACCGATCTCGCCACCCGCATCCTGGGGCCCGCCCGGGCCGTGACGGTGGATTGCGAGCAACTCGTGTCCAAGCTCCCCTCCGGCGACACGATGAGTGCCTTCGTGCAGTTCAAGGGTGGCGGCACCGCCTATGTGTCGGCCTCGCTGAGCTACCCCTTCATCTCCCGCCTCGCCGTCTATGGCGCCGATGGCTGGATCGAGATCCGCGACAAGGCCCATGTGGAGGCGCCCGACGGCTGGGTGGTGACCAAGGGGATTAAGGGGCGTCCCATCACTGTCGAGGAGATCAGAAAGGCCGAGCCCGTGCTGTGGAACCTCGAAGCCTTCGGCCGCGCGGTCGCCGGCGGCGCGCCCTATCCGATCACCGGCGACCAGCTTGTCGCCAACATCGCGCTGCTCGAGGCGATCGTCCGCTCGTCGACATCCCGCCACACCGAGCCCGTGGCCTGAACCGAAGAGGAAGCACCATCATGCAAGCCCTGATCTTCGAACAGCCCGACCGCCCCGTCGTCGTCGACGTGCCGATGCCCGAGATCGACGACAACGGCGTCCTTCTCAAGATGAAGGCCGTCGGCATCTGCCATTCCGATTACGAACTGCTAGCCGGCCGCTACATCATCCCGATCTCCTATCCGGTGACCCCCGGTCACGAGTGGGTCGGCGAGGTCGTCGAGACTGGCCGCAACGTCAAGACCTTCAGGCGCGGCGACCGTGTCGTCGGCGAATGCGTGGTCAAACTTCCCGACCGCATCCACCATTTCGGCTTCTCGCTCGACGGTGCCGACCGCGAGTACCTGACGGCGCGCCCCGAATGGCTGCACAAGCTGCCCGACGGTATCGGCGACAAACAGGCGGCATTGATCGAGCCCTTCACCTGTGGGTTCTACGCCGTGAGCCGCATGGGCGGCACCAATGCCAGCGAGACCGTGGTGGTGTCGGGTGGCGGGACCATCGGCCTCGTCTCGGCCGCCACGGCCATCGGGATGCGGGCCCGCACCTTCGTCATCGATCCGCTGCAGCATCGTCGCGAGACCGCACTGAAGCTCGGTGCCGATGCCGTCATCGATCCGGTCGCCGAGGACGCCGTGGAACGGGTTCGGGAACTGACCGGCGGCGCCGGGGCCGACCTCGTGATCGAGGCCGCGGGCCACGACGCTTCGCTCGGCATCGCCTTCGATCTCGCCCGCGAAGAGGGCCGGGTGGCCATGGTGGGGATCAACATCGGCCGGACGATCGGCTCGCATCTCGGCAACATTCAAATGCGCAACCTCACCGTGAAGGGCTGCATCGGCTCGCCCGGGGTCTGGCCTTCAGCCATCCGCTTCCTCGAGCGGACGGGTCTCGACCTGTCGCCGATCCAGACCCACGACTTCCCGCTCGCCGAGGCCGTCAAGGCCTTCGATCTCGGCAAGCAAACCGACAAGTGCATCAAAGTCACGCTGCTCAACGCTTGACGCTTCCGCTAGGACCTACCATGGCAAATGACATCATTGGCTGGATCGGTGCCGGCAAGATGGGCGGCCCGATGACCAAGCGGCTCGTCGACGCCGGCCATCGCGTGGTCGTGCTCGAACCTGACGAGCAGAACCGACACCTCGCCGAACAGTCAGGCGCCACGCTCGCTTCGGATCTGGCCGATCTCACCCGCCAGGCGATGGTGATCTTCTCCATGATCCCGAACGACCGGGTGCTCGGCAGCATCATCGACGGCGACGGCGGCCTCGCGAGGCTCATGGCGCCCGGAGCGGTGCTGGTCGAGATGAGCACCGTCTCGCCCGCGGCCTCGAAGCGGGCCGCCGAAGCGCTGGCGTCGCGCGACATCGCCTACATCCGCGCGCCCGTGTCGGGCAGCACCGCCCTGGCGGCGAACGGCACCCTGTCGGTCATGGCCTCGGGACCCCGCGACGCCTTCGATCGGGTCGAGCCCCTGCTGGCGATCATCTCGGCGAAGCGCTTCTACCTCGGCGGGGCCGAACAGGCGCGTTATCTCAAGCTCGTGGTCAATTCGCTCGTCGGCGCGACCTCGTCGCTGCTCGCCGAGGCCCTGGCGCTTGGCCTCAAGGGCGACCTGTCGCTCAGCGACATGCTGGAGGTCATCGGCCAGAGCGCCGTGGCGTCCCCGCTGCTCGGCTATAAGAAGGACATGGTGGTGAAGGGCGACTACTCGCCGGCCTTCACGGTCGAGCAGATGATCAAGGACTTCGACCTGATCATGGATACCGCACGGGCCGACCACGTGCCGATGAGCCTCGCGGCGCTGGTCCGCCAACGCTACGAGCAGGCCTTCGTCGACGGCAACGGCCAGCGCGACTTCTTCGTGCTGTGCGAGACAGACGCCAAGCGCCCAGTCGCGCAAGCGGCCGAATAAGGACAGAACCTTGAGCTCCAAGAACGCACTCGTCGTCGGCATCACAGGCATCTCCGGCAGCAACGTCGCCGATCAACTGATCGCCGATGGCTGGACCGTCTACGGCCTCGCCCGCCGGCCACCTCAGAACAGGCCGGGCGTCAGGCCCGTGACGGCTGACCTGCTCGACCCCAAGCAGACCAAGGCGGCGCTGTCCGACATCGCCGTCAGCCACGTCTATTTCTGCACCTGGGCGCGACAGGACACGGAGGCGGAGAACCGCCGCGTCAACGGCGCCATGCTGCAGAACCTGCTCGACGGCGTCACGGCGTCGTCGAAGGTCGAGCACGTCGCCCTGGTGACGGGCCTGAAACACTATCTCGGACCCTTCGAGTCCTATGGCAAAGTTAAGCCCGATACGCCGTTCCGGGAAGACCAGCCCCGTCTGCCCTTCGAAAATTTCTACTACGACCAGGAGGACATCCTCTACGCCGAGGCGGCCCGCCACGGCTTCGCCTGGTCGGTGCACCGGCCGCACACGTTGATCGGCTGGGCGCTCGGCAACGCCATGAACATGGGGGTGACGCTGGCCGTCTATGCGACGCTGTGCAAGGAGCTCAAGCGCCCGTTTCTGTTCCCCGGAACCCCGCAGCAATACGAGGCCGTGACCGACGTCACCGATGCCCGCATCCTGGCGAAGCAGCTCGTCTGGGCCTCGACGACGCCAAGTGCCTTTAACCAGGCCTTCAACATCACCAATGGCGACGTGTTCCGCTGGCGCAGGCTCTGGGCGACGCTGGCTCAGGATCTCGGGGTGGAGGTCGCCCCCTATCCCGGCCACCCGACGCCGCTCGCCGAGCAGATGGCCGGGCAGGACGAGGCCTGGGATCGCATCGTGGCGCGCTACGGTCTCCAGTCGTACAAGCTCAACACGCTGGCCTCCTGGTGGCACACCGACGCCGACCTCGGCCGCGAGCTCGAAACCTTCACCGACATGACGAAGAGCCGCCTCCTCGGCTTCGACGCCCTTCAGGTGACGGAGCGGTCCTTCACCGATCTGTTCGAGCGGCTGCGCGCCGAGAAGATCATCCCGCCGCGGGCGTGAGCGGACGACCGCCGCGGTACGTCAAGAAACACCTGTGACCTCGGCACCAGCCATGGCCGCAGGTGTTCAAAGATACGGAGCCCAACCCATGTTCTTCGCCGTGATCGCCAAGGACCACCCGAATTCCTTTGCGCTGCGCGCCGACACTAAGCGCCGCCACATGGCGCATCTCGATGCCGCCGCGCCCGCTCTTCGCGTGCTGCAGTCGGGCCCGCTCCTGGATTCCCAGGGCGGCGAGTGCGGCTCGCTGCTGATTCTCGAGGCGGACACGCAGGCGGCGGTCGAAGCCTTCGTGAGCCGCGACCCTTACGTCGAAGCCGGGCTCTTCGCCTCGACCGAGGTCCGGGCCTGGCTCTGGCGACGGGGCAATCCCTATCTGGCACCGAGCGGTCCGGCGTCCGGATGATCGGGCTGCTTCAAGCCCGTCGGCCGGATGACGTCTTCTTCCTCAGCGGTTGTCGACGCGCTTCAGGAACGGGTTGATGTGGACGTGTTCCCAAACGCCGGCCGCCTTGAAGGGATCGTTGTTGTGGAAGGCCAGGACCTCGTCCTTGGTGTCCGCTTCGATGAGGAAGCAGCTACCGATCATGGTCTCACCATCGTCCGCAACAAGCGGGCCCGAGATGACGGTCTTGACCTTGGCCTGCGCCAGATAGGCCTTGTGCGCCTCGTAGTTGGCGAGACGGATTGGCAGGGCATCGGCCTTGTCGAGGGCGTGTATGACGAAATGCATCTCTTGTCCTTGCTGTAAGGCGGGATGGATCGACCGCGGGCGGCGAGTGGAACGGCGGCCTCAGCTGGCCCGCACCAGGATCTTCATGTTGGCGCCCGAGGGGTCGAGCAAGGTCTCGAAGCCCTTCGCCACGACGTCATCGGGATCGATCGTCGCCGTGACGATCTTCTCGACGGGATAGAGCCCCGCCGCGATCATGCCGGCGATCCGCGGCCAGACGGTGGTGGGGTAGCACCAGGTCGCCTCGACGGTGATGTCCTTCAGGGCCCACAGCATGGCGTCGACGGAAGCCGCCCGCATGTGCAGCCCCACCTGCACCACCGTGCCGCGGCGCCGCACTGCCTTGGCGCAGGCATTGAGCGAAGCTTCCAGCCCCACACACTCGAGCGCGACGTCGACCCCGACACCTTCCTCGGTGTGGTCCTTGACGCATTCGGCGACGTCCACGGACTTCGGATCGACCACTAATGCATCCGGCACGAGCCGCTGGGCGAGGGCGCGCCGATGCGGGTTGGGCTCCGACACGATGATCACGCTGGCCCCGGCGGCGCGTGCCGCGAGCAGCGTCAGTGCTCCGATGGGTCCGACGCCGGACACCAGGACCGTCGACCCTGCCTGGACGCCGCCGCGGTCGACCCCATAAAGCGCAACTGCGGCCGGCTCGATCATGGCGGCCTGAACGTCGCTCACGGCGTCCGACACCTTGAACACATTGTAGCTGTTGACGACGGCCCGCTCGGCCATGCCGCCCCAATCCCAGGACAGGCCGATGCAGCCCATCTTCTCGCTGAGGTGGTAGAGGCCGCGACGTCCGTAGTAATCGTCGCGCGGCGAGACCAGAGGCTGAATGGAGACGCGGTCACCCGCCCTGACGTTGGTGACGGCTGAGCCGATGTCCAACACCTCGGCGGAGAACTCATGGCCGAGGATCTGAGGAAGTTTGGCGCCTGTGTAAAGATGTGGTTCGATCGCCGTCACGATGGGACCGGCGACATATTCATGGAGATCGGTGCCGCAGATGCCGCAAAGGATCGGCCGGATCAGGACGTCCGTGTCCTTCAAACGGCCTTCCGGCGCCGGCACATCATCGACGCGAATGTCGCGTTTGTCGTGGAAGCGAACGGCGCGCATGGATCCTCCCGGGCAGTCTGGGGGCTTTCGCGCGTGCGATGCCACCCTTGGCTCTGCGCCGAATCTATTCCCCTGGAGAAGAGAGCCTAGCCTTAAGATGTTCACGTTGGATATCTTGCCTCGGGACGCCTGCTGGTGCCTGGGCGAGGATCGGGCGAAAGGCGCGCCAGGCTTGCCGGCCTGCGCGCGACAGACACAACGGCTGCCGCGC
>JAYVMK010000567.1:0-4418 GCA_043758995.1 Lichenibacterium sp.
AGTAGCGTCTGGGCGCCGATGTCGAGGTAGTGCTTGATCAGCGCCGTATCGTTGGTGACGGGCCGGACCACGGCCGAGACCGGATAGGGTGCGGCGGCCTGGAGCTGCTGCAGCACGCTGGTGGCATCGCCGGGCGTATGTTCCGTGTCGAAGACGATCCAGTCGTAGCCGGCGCCGGCCAGGACCTCGGCCACCGTGCCGCCCGGGATGGTGCACCAGAGCCCGATCTGCTGGCGTCCTTCGCGTATGGCACGCTTGAAGCGATTGATCGGCAGATCCATGGCGTTCTCTCCATCGTGGGCCTGGGTCTTCGGTTGCTTGGCCCGGTCCTTCGGCAATCGATAGCATCCCGGCGCGACGCCGTCCGCCTCATGCTATCGTGGTGGCCTGTCGATGCCACGGACCCTTTGCCATGAGCCGCCTCGTCTATGTCCTCAACGGCCCCAACCTGAACCTGCTCGGCAGGCGCCAGCCGGAAATCTACGGCCGCGAGACGCTGGCCGATGTCGAAGCGGAATGCAGGCGCTTCGCCGAAGGACTGAGCCTTGAGATCCGCTTCCTGCAGAGCAACACCGAAGGACAGATCGTCGACTGGATCCACGAGGCGCGGGAGAGTGCCGGCGGCATCGTCATCAACCCCGCCGCCTATACCCATACGTCGGTGGCGATCCTCGACGCCCTCAACGCCTTCGACGGGCCCGTCATCGAGGTCCACATCTCGAACGTCCACAAACGCGAGAGCTTCCGCCACCACTCCTATGTGTCGCTCCGCGCCGACGGCGTCATCGCGGGCTTCGGCACGCAGGGCTACGGCCTGGCCCTTCAGCGCCTGGCGCGTCTGATCGGCGAGAAGGGCTGAAGCGCCGCCGGGTTCTACGCCTTGGAGCCTGGGGCGGAGCTCACGCGAGACATCGTGAGCCCCCCGGCGCCCTTGTGATTACCTGAACCGTCCCGGCCGGTTCACGGTCGGTTCAACGTCGAGGCCGGTGACGATCATGGTGCAGGGCTCGTCCCCGACCGTGCCGGACCGGTGGCCCTTGCGGCCGTCGCGCTCCCGCGTGTTCTGGTCCTCGCCCATCATCAACTCGCCCGGCCCCATCTCGACCCGATGACCGTCCATGGTCTCGACGAACCAGCGGCCGGTCAGGATCGCGATCCATTGCGGCCTGGGGTTCTCGTGCCACTCCCCGATCCAGCCGACCGGCAGAACCGTGAAGGTCACGCCGGCCTGCGACGGATCCATCTTGTCGTTCCACTGCGGCGCGACATCCGGGCCGACCCCCTTCAGCTCGAAGTCGGTCAGCGCGAACATCTCCTGACGGCTCACGCCGTCGCCGTCCGTGTAGACGTGCCAGTAGGGCATGCTGGGCTTGGCGGTGGGCTGGCTCATGGCAGGATCTCCCATGGTCACGGGTCACGTGGCCTTGCCGGGAGAAGGGGGAGTGCTGGCTTTTGTTCCGGGCGACCCGACCGTCAGAGGTGCGATCGGCCAAGCAGCCTGTCGAGGATCGAGGTCTCGAGCGCCGCGGCTCGGGGCGATCCGCGCCGGCCCTGGGGCGGCATGTCGACCGCGACATCCATGTCGATCCTGCCTGCTTCGATCACCACGATGCGATCGGCGAGGATCACTGCCTCCGACACGTCATGCGTGACGAGGAGTGTGGTGAACCCGTCCTGCACCCAGGTCCGATGCAGCAGGTCCTGCATCTCGAGGCGGGTCAGGGCATCGAGCGCCCCGAGCGGTTCGTCGAGCATCAGCAGGCGAGGCCGGCTGACCAAGGCCCGCGCCAGGGCGACCCGGCTCTTTTGACCGCCCGACAGCGCCTCCGGCCAGTCCTCCGCGCGGGACGCCAGGCCGACGCGCTCGAGCGCCGCCCGGGCACGGTCAGAACCGTCCGGTCCCGGCGAGGGGCCGAGGCCGATGGCGACATTGGCGAGCACGCTGGCCCAGGGCAGGAGGCGCGGCTCCTGGAACATGATGCGGGAATCGCCCGCACCCTTGTGCCCACCCAGGGCCACGCGACCGGCGTCCGGTTGATCGAGGCCGCCGAGCAGGCGAAGCAGCGTGCTCTTGCCCGATCCGCTTCGCCCGACCACGGCCAGGAACTGACCCGCCGGCACATGCAGGTCGAGGTCGTGCAACACCTGCGTTCCACCGAAGTGACGGGCGATGCCGCGCGCCGTGACGGTGAGGCCGCGGGTCTGCGTCTCGCTACGGTCCAAGACGGCGCTCATGGACGGAACGCCGGATGCCAGGCGAGGCAGCGACGCTCGAGAACCCGGGTCACGGCGTCGGCGAGTTTTCCCAGGCCGGCATAGATGGCGATGGCTAGGACGATGACGTCGGTCTGAAGGAAGTCGCGCGCCTGCATGGCCATGTAGCCGATGCCGGATTGCGCCGCGATGGTCTCGGCCACGATCAGGGTCAGCCACATGATGCCGAGGGCGAAGCGCAGCCCCACGAAGACCGAGGGCAGGGCGCCGGGCAGAACCACGCGACGGAACAGCGACCAGCGGGTCATGCCATAGGTCCGCGCCATCTCGACGAGCTGCGGATCCACGGTGCGAATGCCGTGGAGCGTGTTGACGTAGACGGGGAAGAACACGCCCAGAGCCACGAGGAAGAGCTTGGCCTCTTCGCCGATGCCGAACCACAGGATCACCAGGGGGATCAGCGCCAGATGCGGCACGTTGCGGGCCATCTGCAGGGTCGTATCGGTGAGGCGATCGCTGAGCACCGACAGGCCGTTGGCGAGGCCGAGTGCGAAGCCGATGCCTCCGCCGACGACGAGCCCCGCCATGGCACGAACGAAGCTCACGCCCATGTGGTGAGGCAACTCGCCCGACAGCGTGAGCTGCCAGGCGGAGGCCGCGACGGCCAGGGGCGCGGGTAGAACCGACTCCGGCAACCGGCCTGCCGTGCTGGCCCCCTGCCACACGACGAGGAGCAGCAGCGGCAGCAGCCATCCCGACTGGGACGATGTCCCGATTCGTTGGGCGGCTTGCAGGAGGTTGCGTAACGATGGCGCGCTCAGCAGCGCGGCGCTGGCCCCCAGTTCGGAAACGCTTCGAGGCATTCTGGACTCCCAGCCGGGTGACGGTGCCACACTCTTTTCGATCCTCGTTCATTGACTAATTCGCTAGACGAAGTCAAATTCAGAGCCGACCGAGCCACGGCGGCCCTGCCGTGTCCCATCGTGAGTGTCAGACCCATGCGACTGCTTCGATCGGCCCTGCTGGCCTCCCTGCTCTTCGTCCCGGCGTTCGCCAGTGCGGCGGACCACACGATCCGCATCGGCTATCAAAAGTACGGCAACCTTCTTCTGCTGAAGCAGCATGGTGGCCTCGACGCGCGACTGAAACCGCTCGGCTACGCGGTCGAGTGGAGCGAGTTTCCATCCGGTCCGCCGATCCTGGAGGCGATGCGCGCCGGCGCGATAGACATCGGCCAGACCGGGGACGCGCCGCCCATCTTCGCGCAGGCGGGTCGGACCGATCTCGTCTATGTGGCGGCCGAGCCCGCGGCGCCCCAGGGCGAAGCCATCCTGGTCCCGAAGGACAGCGCCATCCGCTCGCTCGCCGACCTCAAGGGAAAGCACGTCGCCCTGAACAAGGGCTCCAACGTCCACTTCCTCTATGTCAAAGCGCTGGAGAAGGCCGGCCTCGCCTACGGCGACGTCTCGGCGGTATTCCTTGCCCCCGCGGACGCGCGGGCGGCTTTCGAGCGCGGCGCCGTCGACGCCTGGGTGATCTGGGACCCGTATCTGGCCTCGGCTCAAGCCGCCACCGGAGCCCGGACGCTCGCGACCGGTGAGGGTCTCGCCGGCAACATTCAATTCTACCTCGCCGATCGGACATTCGCGGGGGCCAATCCCAAGGCCGTCGGAGCCATCGTCGACGCGGTTCGCGAGGTCGACGACTGGGAAGGCGCCCATCCGGACGAGGCGGCCGCCGAACTCTCCGACGCCATCAAACTGCCGAAGGACGTGGTGGCCACGGCCCTGGCCCGTCAGGCCCACGGCGTGGCGCCGCTGTCTCCGGCCGTGACGCTGGGCCAGCAGGAGGTGGCCGATACCTTCCTGGCCCTCCATCTCATCCCGAAGAAGCTCGATGTCGGCGCCGTGGTCTGGAAACCCGGAACCTGAGCGGGACACCGACCGTCCCCTTTCAACGCCGAACAGCCGCCCCCGTCGCGCACCGCTTCACCGACGATCCGTTTCGAATGTCAGGACCTTCCATGTCTCTCTTCCCCGACCTCGACCTGCCTACGCCCGCGACCGAGACCGATGTGCTTTGGTTTCTGCCGACCCATGGCGACGGCCGCTATCTCGCGACCGAGACCGGCGCCCGTCATGTCACGCACCGCTACCTCTCCCAGGTGGCGCGTGCCGCCGACGAACTCGGCTATTTCGGCGTGC
>JAYVMK010000568.1:0-6642 GCA_043758995.1 Lichenibacterium sp.
AACATTAACAGGGCGGAGATGCGACCCCAGGCCTCGTTATACATGCGACCCGTGAACTTCGGCCACCAATAGTGCAGGCCACCGAGGAAGGCCAGCACGGTTCCCCCCACCATGATGTAGTGAAAATGCGCCACGACGAAGTACGTGTCGTGCACGTGTTCGTCGATGGACAATGTCGCGAGGAACAGTCCCGTCAAGCCGCCGATGACGAAGAGGCCGATATAGCCCATCGCGTAGAGCATGGGTGTATCCAGAACCAGCGTTCCTTTGTGGATGGTGGCGGTCCAATTATAGACTTTCACCGCCGAAGGCACCGCGACAGCGAAGCTCAGGAACGAGAAGGTGACGCTGGCGTAATCGCTCTGCCCGTTGACGAACATGTGGTGGCCCCACACGAAGAACGTGATGGTGGCCAGGCCGATCGACGCATAGGCGACGAATTTGTAGCCGAACAGCTTCTTGCGGGCGAAAGCCGGCACGATCTCCGAGATGACGCCCATGCCCGGCAGAACCATGATGTAGACGGCGGGGTGCGAGTAGAACCAGAAGAGATGCTCGAAGAGCACCGGATCACCACCCAGCGCCGGGTCGAAGACGCCGATCTTGAAGGTCCGCTCCATGACGAGCAGGATCAGCGCTGTGGTGATCACCGGCGTGGCCAGCAGGAAGATCATGCTCACCGAATACATGGTCCACACGAAGATCGGCATGCGGAACCAGGTCATACCCGGCGCCCGCATGGTGTGGACCGTGACGATGAAGTTCAGCCCGGTCAGGATCGACGAGAAACCCACGATGATGACGCCGACCAGCGCCAAGGACACGTAGGTGTTGGAAAAGGCCGTCGAGAGCGGCGCGTAGAAGGTCCAGCCCGTGTCGATGCCGCCGAAGAGCACCGACAGCATGGCGAAGAGCGACCCCGTCATGAAGACGTACCAACTCGTCGTGTTGAGGCGCGGGAAGGCGAGGTCCTTGGCCCCGATCATGATGGGCAGAAGAAAATTGCCGAAGGTCGTGGGGATCGAGGGGATGAGAAAGAACCACACCATCACGACGCCGTGGATGGTGAAGAGCTTGTTGTAGGTGTCGTTGCTGAAGATCGACCCGTCCGGCACCACGAGGGCTAGGCGCAGCAGCCCCGCCGCCACGGCGCCGATGATGAAGAAGGCCGTAATCGAGATAAGATACAGGATCCCGATACGCTTGTGGTCGGTCGAGAGCAGCCACGACCGCAGCGTATGGGTGATGTGGAGGTAGTCCTTCGGCGCATCGATCGTGCCGTGCGGCACATGCGCGTCGCGGCGGGCGGCATAGCTCATGGCGCGGATCCCCGATGAGGATGAAGCAGGGACGGTGTGTGCCGGAGTTCGGACGGCCGGGTGGAACGGTTCGGGCTCGACCCCAGACCTTGGAACGGATCCCACATCATTCGGCCCGTCCCGTCTTGATGGTCATGGATTTCACGTAGGCGACGAGCCGCAGCATGTCGTCTTCGGCGATCACGCCCTTGAAGCTCGGCATCACCTGCTTGAAGCCGGCGATCGGTCGGACGTCCGGGTGGAGGATCTTGTCCCGGATGAAACTGTCGTCCGCCACGACGCTCGTGCCATCGACGAGAGGCACGGGCTTGCCGTAGAGACCGACCAGAGACGGCGCCCGCACCGTCGAGGTGCCGAGGTGGCAACCCGCACAGCCGTAGGAGGTGAACAGAGCCTCGCCGCCAGCCGCCAGCGTCATGTCGGACCCTGAACGGTCCAGCCATTGCTGATAGGCGGCAGGCTCCATCACGGTCAGCGATCCGCCCATCACCGAATGATCGGTTCCGCAATATTCGGAGCAGAACAGGTGGTAGGTGCCGGGCCGGTCGGCCTTGAACCACATGTCGGTATAGCGATCAGGCAGCACATCCATCTGGATGCGCAGCGCTGGAATGTAGAGAGCGTGGATGACGTCCTGGGAGATCATGTGGAGGATGACGTTCTGCCCCAAAGGGACATGAAGGTCGTTGATCTCCGCCTGTCCGCCGGGGTGCTGGAACTTCCACATCCATTGCCGGCCAATGGCATCAATGCGCAGCCCGCCCTTGGGCAGGGTCTTATGCCCGAGGAACATGGTCGCTCCCCAGGCGAAGAAGAACAATGTCAGCAGGAAGGGGCCGATCATCCAGGTCATTTCGATCGCCGAGGAACGACCCTCGCTGTGGCTGCGATCGACCCTCTGACCCTTGCGATACTTGATGGAGAACCAGGTGAAGCCGAGGAAGATCGGCACCGTGAGCAGAAGGGTCAGAACCGTGAAGGAGAGGATCAGATGATCCGTTTCCACGGCGCTGGCCGAGGCCGCCTGAGGCCAGATCGAGAGTGGGTTGGCGGCGCCGTTCATGGTCTAAGCCCTTCCGCCGTCACGGCCGGGAGACCGGCGGAGCCGGCGCGATAGGGGCGACAGGCGCCAATGTCGCCGCGGGGTCGGCCGGCAACGGATCCAGCGTGCGCCCTGTCACCAGCGCCTCGGCACGTGCGATCGGGATGCGGGCTGTCCGATGCTGCGGGTCCGTCCAGGCGTAGGAGGTCAGCAGGTCGGTATCCCTCTGTCGCTGCATGGCGATGTCATAGAGAGGATGATCCTGCAGACGGGGTTCCGGCGGCACGATGACGGCGCTCTGCTGCGGCGTCAGTGGCCCGGACGTCTCGTCGTTGCGATGAAGCACCGACACCAGGAAGAACAGAACCGCAATCGCGCCCGCGATGGCCGATGCGCTGACCAGCATGACCTTGACGATTTTTCCTGGCCGAACGTCGTGCCTCTCGAAGCCCAGCTCCGCCGACTTCGGATCGACGGGCAGAGCCTCCGTTTCTCCCTGCTCCGAATCCTCGATGGGCTTCGGCGCAGGCGGTGGCCAGAAGCGCGTCCGGGTCAAAGGTGGCTCGGCCTCTGGTCTGGTGCGGACCTTCGACGCGACCGATCGGGACGGCGGTTTCGGGTCGGCCGTCACGACAGCCGGATTGGTGCGACGGCTCACGCCGAACAGCGCGCCACCGAGGGCGACCAGCAAGCCGCCGACCGCCGCCTGCCCCCACCGCTTAGGCTTACGCGGCGCCATGACCGACCCTCCCGCGCGAGGCGCGCTCGTCGAGAACCAGCACGGTCCCGATGCCAAGCCCAGCCGCCGCAGCCAGAGCCGCCACGTCGGCCCAGGTGGCGCTGAAGCTCGCCCGGAAGGCCGGCGTCACGAGCCAGAACATTTCGAGCCCGTGCATGACGAGCAGGGCCGCCGCCACCCAGGCAAGCAGGCCGGCATGGCGCGACAGACTTCGCGCCAGCAATGCCACGAGCGCGATCGCGCAAAGGATGGCAGCCGAATATTCGGCCACGAGACCGAGCCCCCCAGCCCGGTGCTGATACCAGACGACCTCCTTCGGCAGATTGGACGACCAGGCGACGAGAAACTGCGTGAAGGCGAGGAATCCCCAGGTCCCAAGCAGAACTGCGAGCCCTGTCGCAACCTGTCGCGTGGACTCGAGATCCCGCCGACCGGCAGCCAGATCGTGGGACGCTTCCGTCTCCGGGCGACCGGTCACGGTCAGGACCACGGCGAGACAGACCGCGATCGAACATTGCGCGGCCATGAGCAGGAGGCCGAAGGCGGAGGAGTTGAACCCCGGTTCGACCTGCTGGGCCCAATCGTCGGCCGCCAACGTCCCGAACACGACATGCAGCGCGAGGCCGACTACCGCCAGAAACGAGCGGCGTCGGTCGTCCTGGCCTGAGCCTTGGGCAAAGGCGAAGGACAGCGCCGTCCAGATCACGAGAAAGACGATGGCGCGGATGATGAAGAAGGTGGGCGTCATCCACCAACCCGGCAGCCCCTGCTTCGGCAGGAGGAGCGAGGGATAGAGGCCATCGAGGCGCAGCAGCACCGGGATCACCAGCAGAGCCGCCAGCGGCATCAGGGCAACGAGCCGGCGCAGCATCCGCATGAGGAGCGTTTCCGGCAGGCCGAGGAGTTCTGCGCCCATCACGAGTGGCAGGGCGCCGAGCGGCAGCGCCAGAAGGACCAGCCAGGCGCCGAGGTAGGATGGCATCACATCCGACCCGAAGAGGGCGAACGCCACCACGGCTGCGCTTCCGACGATGCCGATCGCCAGAGCCACGACGGAGGAGCGGCTCATTGCTTCGCCTCCAGAAGGTCGCGATCCTGCTGCGGCAAGGCGGAGGGCCTCGCGTCCTGGCTCTGCTGCAGGGCACGCACATAGGCGATGACGGCCCAGCGATCGGCGGATTTCACGCGATCGGCATAGGAATACATGACGCCGTGGCCGTGCGTGATGACGTCGTAGAGGTAGGTCGCCTTCGCCTGCTCGAGCCGCCGCAACCAGAAAGGCGGGGGCGCCGGGAAACCGCGCTGCACGATTATGCCCCGGCCGTCACCGCTTCGCCCGTGGCAGGGCGAACAGAAGATGTCGAACTCGGTCCGGCCGCGCTCGAGCAGGGAGGCCGTGATGACGGTGGTCTGGGCCACCGGCTCGTCCGGCGCGGCGCGCGCCACCGTACCCGCCACCGGCTCTCGCATCGATGAGCGGTCGGGAAAGACCTGGCTCTCGTCCCATTGCTTGGCTTTGCCCTGGGCGACCATGTCGGCACGGTCGCAGCCTGCGAGAGCCGCAACACCGATCAGCAGCGCACCCGCCTTGGCGGACAGGGCCTTCATCGCGGCACCCGGGTGACGCGCAGGGGACGATCGCCGAGGTCGTCCAACGCCGCCTCGACGGCGGCGAGGTCGAGCGGCGTCTTGCCCTCTGCGACGGTGAGGAAGTAGCGATCCTGGGTGACGCGGGTGAAGTCCGGGATGTTGAAGGCCGGATGATTGAGCCGCGGCAGCCGGTTCAGGAACAGCATCGCGAGATAGACGACGAGGGCGCCGGTCATCAGGGAAAAGGACAGGCTCGGCACGACGAAAGCCGGCCAGGACACGCGCGGCCGGCCGCCGATGTCGAAGGGGTAATCGTACGCTGTGGCGTAGATGCACATCCCCATCATACCGGCGAAGCCGACCAGGACGGCGCCGATCGCGATGGGCGACATCGAGGATGGATGGACGTCGAGCGCCTCGCCGAGACCACGGATGGGGACGGGCGAGTGAGCGTCGAGCCGGCCCAGGCCGCGGTCGCGCAGCGCTCGGGTGGCGGCCAGCAAGGCCGCCCCGCTGTCGAATTCGGCCGCGACCGCATGGATCGGCGCCTCTGCGGCAGCTCCCTTGTCAACCATGGCGGGCCTCCTGAGCGGCTTCGCCGCCGGCCGCGGGCCGGAGAAGGCTCAAGCGCCGCACCTCGACGATCGACACGATCGGGAGATACCGCACCGCCAGCAGGGCCAGTGTGAAGAAGAGGCCGACGGACCCCGCGAAGGTCGCGATGCCCCAGAGACTGCTCGTGAACTCGTGGTCGGCCGAGGGCAGGAAGTCGTGCTGCAGCGTCGTGACGATGACCATGAAGTGGTCGCCGAAGATGCCGATATTCACCGCCACCCCGACCAGGAAGACCAGGAGTCCCGACCGACGCGCCGCCCGGAACCAGAAGACATGGACCGGCAGGAGCGCCAGCAGGATGACGTCCCAGAAGGCCCAGGCATGCGACCCGACGAGGCGGCGCGTCAGCACAGCGGTCTCGTACGGGTCGTTGCCCAGCAGGGTCGTGAAGAGTTCGGTCGCGTAGCAGTAGAGGTTGACGAGACCGAGGACGAGCAGGAGCAGCGACAGGATCCGGAGATGCGCGTCGGTGATCAGCCCGTCGAGGCGAAACATCCAGCGCACCATCACCGAAGCCGCCGCCATGAAACCCACGCCGGCGAAGATCGCACTCATCGTGAAAGCGAAGGGCAGCAGGGGGTCGTGCCAGCCGGGCTCCACCGTTCCGGCGAACATCACGGCGGCGCCGGTCTGGAGCGAGAAGACCAGCAGGACGCCCGAGACGGCGACGATTCGATAGGCCTGCAGCCACCGGTCCCAGTGTCGGGCGGAGCCGCGCCAGCCCAGCGCGAAAAGCCCGTACAGGTAGGCGCGGCCACGGCCGTGGCCGGTCTCCCGCCAGCGGTCGATGGCGCGGTCGCGCAAGGTCGCGAGATCGGGGAGCAGGCCGATCGTCCAGAACGTCAGAGTGACGACCAGATAGGAGACGATGTCCACGGCGTCCCAGTAGAGCGGACTGCGGAACTGGGGCCAAAGCTGGAAAGTGTTGGGATAGGGCAGGTTCCAGTAAAAGTACCAGGGCCGGCCGAGATGGATGATCGGATAGCAGGCTGCCGCCGCGGCGGCGATCAGAGCCCCCGTCTCCGTGATCCGGTTGAGGGCGCCGCGAAATTCCACGCCGACCAGCATCAGAACGGCCGAGACGAGCAGGCCACCGCTGGCGATGCCGATCCACCAATCGTAGCCGACGATATCGAGCGCCCAGGTGACCGGGACGTTGTTGCCCCAGATGCCGACGCCCTCGAGAATCACGAAGGCGATCGACAGCGCCAGCAGGCCCAAGAGGCCGAGAGCCGCCGCGAAGGCCAGCCACCAGCGCAGCCCGAGCGGATGGGCGAAGGCGATCCCCGCCACGTCGAGACCGACCGAGGCGACGCTCTCGGAGGGGCCGATGAACG
>JAYVMK010000569.1:0-3451 GCA_043758995.1 Lichenibacterium sp.
GCCATCAACCAGAACAGCACCGGGCTGAAGAAGGCGAGGCCGACGTACTCGCCGACCGTGTAGGTGCCGGTGGCGGTGGCGCGCTCGGACTGCGGAAACCAGGTGCCGACGATGCGGCTATTGGCCGGGAAGCACGGCGCCTCGGCCACGCCGAGGCCCAGGCGGAAGACCAGCAGCGAATAGAGACCGGTCGAGAAAGCCTGGAGCAGGGTGAACAGCGACCAGAAGGTCACCGACAGGAAGTAGGTGAGCTTGGAGCCGAAGCGGTCGAGGAACACGCCTCCGGGGATCTGGCTCGCCGCGTAGGTCCAGGCGAAGGCCGAGAAGACGAGCCCCATCACGGCGGCGTCGATGCCGAGGTCGGCCCGCAGGGTCGGGGCGGCGATGCCCAACACCGTACGGTCGAGGTAGTTGATCATCGTGCCGACCGAAATCAGCGCCAGAATGCCGAAGCGCGTCCGGCTGCGCGTCACCGTCGCGGCAGCACTGTCCGCCGCCGGTGTCGAGACGATGGTCATGATGTCCTCCCGTGAGATCGGCGACCCCTGGGGCTTTGCCAGCGCCCCGTTCGGCAGGTCGTGGACCGGCCGGCCGAGATCTTCGACACGGGTCATACATGCAGGAGTCGGTGGATGGCTATTGGCGATGGCGAGGTCACCTCTGTGTCGCGCAGCAGACCATCTGTCATTGTGTACGGATGACAGAGTCTATGGACCACGCATTGCACAGTGCCGCGCTCGCGTGCGACGCAGATCTGTCCGGGCCTTTGCCCCGCTCGCCCGCGGGCGAGAGGCCATCCCTCGTGAACCTGGAAGGCCCATGAGCCGAACACGTCGTCTTCGCCTCGGCGCCTTCATGCGTCCCGTCGCGATCCACACCGGATCCTGGCGCTATCCCGGCGCCTACCCCGATGCGAACTTCAACTTCGCCCACCTCAAGCGCCTGACGCAACGGCTCGAAGCCGCGAAGTTCGACGCCTTCTTCATGGCCGACCATCTCGCGGTGCTCAACATGCCCGTCAAGGCTCTGAAGCGCAGCCATACGGTGACTTCCTTCGAGCCCTTCACGCTCCTCTCGGCTCTGGCGGCCGTGACGGAGCGCATCGGGCTCGTGGCGACCGCCTCCACGACCTTCGACGCGCCCTACCATGTGGCGCGCCGCTTCGCTTCGCTTGATCACATCAGCGGCGGCCGAGCAGGCTGGAACATCGTCACCACCGCCAACCCGGACGCGGCGCTGAACTTCGGCCAGGAAGAGCAGATGGACCATGCCGCCCGCTACGTCCGGGCGCGTGAATTCTACGATGTCGTCACCGGGCTTTGGGATAGTTTCGCCGACGACGCCTTCGTTCGCGACGTCGAGAGCGGCATCTTCTTCGATCCCGAGCGGATGCATGTGCTCGACCATCGCGGCCCGAGCCTGTCTGTGCGCGGCCCGCTCAACATCGCCCGGCCGGTTCAGGGCTGGCCGGTGGTGGTGCAGGCCGGCTCCTCCGAGCCCGGACGGCAACTGGCCGCCGAGACAGCCGAGGTCGTGTTCTCGGCCGAGGGATCGCTCGAAGCGGCGAAGAGGTTCTACGCCGACGTGAAGGGGCGCATGAGGCCGCTCGGCCGCGATCCGGATCACCTCAAGATCCTACCGGCCGCGTTCCTGGTCGTAGCCGCAACCGTCGAGGAGGCGCGGGCCAAGCGGGCCCGCCTCGACGCCCTGGTGCATTACGACAGCGGCATCGGCTCGCTCAACGGTATGCTCGGGACGGACGTCTCGGGCTACGACCCGGATGGACCTCTGCCCGAAATTCCGGACACCCAGGCCAGCAAGAGCGGACGCGCCCGCATGGTCGACCTGGCCCGGCGCGAAAACCTCACGATCCGTGAGCTCGCGCAACGCGCGGGAAGCTATGCGGGCCTCGCCTTCGTGGGCACGCCGACGACGATCGCCGACGGCATGGAGGAATGGCTCGATGGAGAAGCCTGCGACGGTTTCAACATCATGTTCTCCGACCTGCCACAGGGCCTCGACGATGTGGTCGATGGCGTGATCCCCGAGTTGCAGCGCCGCGGTCTCTTCCGCCTGGACTACGAAGGCCCGACGCTACGCGACAATCTCGGTTTGCCCCGGCCGACCAACCGCTTCTTCGCCTGACGCCTCAGGGCTTCATGAAGCGGAGCAGCATGCGGTCGCTTTCGCCGATCGCGGCGTATCGCGCACGGTCCACATCCTTCAGGCGGTAGGTCGGCGGCAGCGTCCAGACGCCGGCAGGATAGTCCTTGGTATCCCGCGGGTTCGCGTTGGCTTCCGACGTCCCCGCGAAGCGGAAACCCGCCTGCGTCGCCAAAGCGATCACGACGTCCTGGCGCACGTAGCCGCCTTTCGCCAGCGGATCCTGGGGCTGGTCATCGCGGCCGCGATGCTCTTCGATGCCGAGGCTGCCGCCGCTTTTCAGCGCCCGGTAGAACGTCGCGAACACCGCCGGAGCCGTGCCGTCGGCCATCCAATTGTGCACGTTGCGGAAGGTGAGGACGGCATCCGCCGTCCCCGGCGGCACGATATCCGCCGGAGGTGCGAAGGCCACCGTCTCGGTCTTGCCGAGACCGGCCGGGTCGGCGGCGATCTTGGCGGCAAAGACCTCGTTGCCTTTCACGGCCTCGTCCGACCGGTCCGTCGCTGGCGGGTTGGCGGCGATGTAGCGACCCTGATCGTGAAGGTAGGGCGCCAGGATTTCGGTCCAGTAGCCGGAGCCGCCTGGGAGGATCTCCACCACAGTGTCGGTGGGCGCGATGGCGAAGAATTGCAGATCCTCGCCGGGATGACGATCGGGATCGCGCGCCCGGTTGGCCGAGCTCCGTTGCGGCCCGCCGACAAGGGCTTGCAGCTTCGCCATGTCGGGCTGCTGCGCGGCTCCGAGGGAGGGCATCGCGGCGCAGGCCAGGGTGAACATTGCGCCGAGGAACAGCGACCGACGCATCGTTGATGATTTCATGGCGGACCTCGTTTCAGCGGGACGCTAGCGCGCGCCCGTCTGCAGCGAAAGGACCCTCAGTGTCGGATGTCGCCGGCGGGTGAGGGCAGGGGCGACCTGTCCACCGCCAGCGCGCAGGTCACGCCGCATCGGTCAGGGCGAACTCGCGACAATGATGGAGATAGGCGCGCTCGTGGCGGCCGACGAGCTCCACCACCGTGGTCCAGAGCCAGGAGGGCGCGTCGAGGCCCCCCGCGTGGTGACGTCGGAGTTCCTCGGCCCAGGCCCGGCGGTCCTCCGGCGCCATCTGACGGGCATGGGAGTGGCCCACCACGGCGGCGAGGAACCGGGCTGCACCGACAGCCTCGTCGCGGCTCAACTGGTCGATCTCGAGCTTGAGATCCTGAGGTAACAGTTCCCGCATCACCACGGGACGGCCGAGCAGGCTGGCCGGCAGCATGCGGTCACCGAGGCTCGGCGAGAGCGCAC
>JAYVMK010000570.1:0-3266 GCA_043758995.1 Lichenibacterium sp.
CGCGCCGCGATCTTCTTCTGCTGCTCCTGCAGGATGCCTGCGTCCCTGACCTTCAGAACGGCTTCGCATAGCTCAACAAGAATATCAGCCTCGTAACCATACGCCTTGCCACCTGTAGGGGTGAGGAAGACGATAGGGCTTCTAATCCTCTGCGCTAGTTCATCACTGATGAACGGTCGAATTCTATCACGCGATATGAACAGTTCGAACCTGTTCAGTCCTTTGATCTCAGACCCACCCTGCGCCATGGACAGGCCCTCGGTCATACCGGCCACGGTCAGGACGCGTCGTTCGTCGTCGAGCACGTAGGCGGGAATCGACATTTGGCCGATGACGAGAGGTCTGGCCTTGGTGCCATAGACGGCTTGGGGAAGGGAAGCCCTAGATGGATCGGCCTTGGCCCAACGGGCCTGGGCCCCTGCCCCTGCGATCGCGCTTCGGGCACCGGCTGAAAGCGCCTTACCTCGGGCGAGGCCACCCTTCTTCGGATCCAATGCCATGCTTGCTATCCCGTTCTTTCAGCAAGCATGGTACAGCCGTTCCGAATGAAACGGCAACCGTTACGTTTACGCGCATTTACAATTAGGCACCTGTCGCAACGGTGAACCCTTGTGGGATTCGTTGCGGCTCATTGCTTAGCTAACCCGTCTTATTCGTCGGAACGGGGCGACGTTGGTAGCGAGCGTAGCTTAACGCGTTGAAAGGGATTTGAGTGCTAACGCCAATCCCGATCCACCTCACGCCCTGCCACATCGCCATGGTCGACGATACGGTCCCGTCTTCCCTGACCGACGTCTCGTGTCGCTCGCCGTGGTGACCACCTACCCGGCCCTGATGCCACTCCTTGGCAAGCGGGTCAGGACCGACGTCATTCGGGAACACTGGAGCGATATTCTCCGCTTGGTGGCGTCCGTGCATTCCGGCCATGTGGCGCCCTCGACCGTCCTGAAGAAGCTCGCCGCCTATGAGAGGCAGAACCAGCTTCATCTCGCTATGCAGAAGGTGGGCAAGGTGGAGCGCACGTGATTCATGCTGGACTGGCTGGAAAGCTCAGACCTTCGCCGACGGGGCCAAGCGGGTCTGAACAAGGGCGAGCAGCGTCACGCTTTGACCGGCGCCATCTGCACGTTTCTTCAAGGCCGCATCGCGGACCGGACCCATGAGGCTCAGCAGTATCGAGCCTCAGGGTTGAACCTGATGATCGCCGCCATCGTATGGTGGAACTCGACCTACATGGCCGAGGGCGTGGCCCAACCTGCGCGCCACCGGCGAGAACGTCCGTGACGATCTCCTCGCCCACACGTCACCCGTTGGTTGGGAGCACATCGCCTTCTCGGGCGACTTCCTGTGAGACCGCGCCTCCGCCATCCCGCCCGAACGATGGGAGCTCAATGTTGGCAGGACCGCGCGCCGAGCAGCCTGAACTGGATGAGTTCTCGATCCGTTCGCCCCTAACGTTGCTCAGCGAACAATCGTCGCGCTGCCCTCAGGTAGCCACAGGACGGCACGGCCATCGGCCTGTTCCAAAGTGCCCGAGAGCAGCAGGCGAACGCTGGCGCATTCGAGCATGGGCAGCAACGCACGGCTCCAGCTCGGGGCCTCTTCGGGGTTCGAAGTGTCGCCCGCCGGCCCGGCTCGTAGTCGGCGAGCTCGGCAGGAGTGCATCTCGTCGACCACGAGTAGCGTGCCATGCCTTGGTAGGTGGTGACGTAGCCGGCGAGGGCACGCGACGGGTCGGGCTCAATGTCGGCGGCGCACCCTCAGGCATAGCCGAGCGTCGCCGCCAGCTCGGATCAGCGATGGCCTCCGCGACCTGCAATGCAGGCTGTCGCGCGGCACCACCCAGACCACCGCTCGACCGTGCCGGCGGCGATGACGGGCAGCAGGCCCTTGCCCCGCCCGACGTGACGGCGGCGAGGATGTCGCGCACGCTGTCGAGCTCGCCCGCCGCGATGGCGCGAACGAGACCGGCGACCTGGGCCTGATGGGAGCGAAGAGGACGGTGCGGGGGCAAGCTCGGCCGCGATCGGTGACCGGAGTCGGCATTACGCCGCCATCGCGCGCCAATGTGATTCCACCTTGCAGCCGAACGAGCGAGTGAAGGCCGGACACCATGAGCCTGCTCCCGCGCCAGCCAGATCGAGTAGCATGCCGAGACGGCGGGAAACGCCCCGAGAGAGGTGAAAGTGACGGATCCTGCCTCGCAATCGTTAAGCCGGGAATCAGCACGCGCCGCCGCGATAGAAGACGTCCTCTTTTCGCGAGCCAACATGGTGCCCGGGAGCGCATGCTGGTCAGCGCTGCCGCAAGCTTTGCATTCTGCTTCGCCGGATGGGCAAGGTTCGCGGATCGCGCGGTCAGTCTTCGGAACAGATGAAGCGGACTAAAAAATCTGCGAGCACGAAGAAGCCTGCGCTGACGATCATTAGAACCGCGCAAGCCCACCACCTCACGACTGTGGTGCCCAGGATTGGCGCAAGCACAGCCGCCGCAAAGGCCATGGCGCAAAGCTTCGCGCAGATGTCCATGGCTCGGCGTACTTTTGCATTATGCATCTTGGCGGCGAGGTGACGAATGTCGTCGTCCGACGGCTCGACCATGTCGGTTTTCTCCCTTTTGATGTTTCGGGGATCAATGAGCGCAGGTGCGCAACTTCAAAAACGTTGATCGAGGGCAAAGGCCGGGAGAGAACGGCTGCCGCGGGACAAAGCGGCGAAGCCGGGATCTATCGGGCCAGCCGCCCAGCCGACGGGCGCGGGGGAGGAAGCCGGTGCCCGGCTTTGCCGCCGGCCGATGAGGCAGTCATCGCAGCAAACGGCTTCGTCGGAGCCGTCGACCAAGAGGCAGCCGGAGGTTCGAGATCGTGTCGGGGGACCCAGTTCCCGGAAACAGCGAGCGTAGCCCCTTCCTCCGGCAAGCTTCTTCCGGCGACGTGACAACGTCGGCTAGGGATGACGCGGCCGACGACCAGCGTGAAGGTGCTTAGAGGCGTCTTGGGATTACCCCGGTTTCGTGGCTCTTGCTCACTTTGCGTGGATTATGCGGCGAGAACCATCCGGCGCTGGAGCAGATCGAGACCTGCTCGTCCATAGCTTTGGCGCTTGATGAGCTTGAGGCGATTGATCTGGCCTTCGGCTTGGCCGCTGCTCCAGGGTTCGGTCAGGGCGGCCCTGACCGCGGTCCCGTCGCCGTCCAGTCCCGAGGCGAAGGTCGCGATGGCGGGCGCGCTGCAGGCTTTCGCCCTCGCCATCCAGGCCCCGAACTCA
>JAYVMK010000571.1:0-21648 GCA_043758995.1 Lichenibacterium sp.
CCGGCCCCCGCCACCAGCTTCGCCCATCTTGACGCGACGACCGTGCTGAACCGCGCCATCTCGGAAAAGGGCATCTACCCGGCCGTCGATCCGCTCGACTCCACCAGCCGCTCGCTCGACCCCCGCATCGTCGGCGACGAGCATTACCTGGTCGCCCGCGAAGTGCAGCGCGTGCTGCAGACCTACAAGAGCCTGCAGGACATCATCGCCATTCTGGGCATGGACGAGCTCAGCGAAGACGACAAGATCGTCGTCGCGCGCGCTCGCCGCATCGAGAAGTTCCTCAGCCAGCCGTTCCACGTGGCCGAAATCTTTACCGGGTCGCCCGGTAAGCTCGTTTCCCTCGCCGACACCATCAAGGGCTTCAAGGGCCTGGTGGAAGGCAAGTACGACCATCTTCCTGAGGCCGCCTTCTACATGGTCGGCAACATCGAGGAAGCCGTCGAAAAGGCCGTCAAGCTCGCCAAGGCGGCGTGAGGCGATTTGAAGTCCTCTTTTTGATCGTGCTGGCGGTGGCGGCCTTCTCGGCCTCCGCCGCCATGGGTTACGTTGATGCCGGTCTGGCCTCCTTCGGCCGCTTTTACACGGCCCCGATCAGGGGCGATAAATGTGCCCGGACGGTCGGTCCTGATCCATTCTGGATCGATTTCTACGACTTGCTCGGACTGTTCAGCATTCCTTGGACACTGGTGCTGATCTTCTTCCTGTTACCTAACCGTCGGCGGACTCAGTGATGGCTTCCTTCCCCTTCGAACTCGTGTCGCCTGAGCGCCTGCTCTTCACGGGCGAGGTCGAGTCGGTCGTTGTGCCGGGGTCGGAAGGCGAATTGACCGTCATGAAGGACCACGCGCCGCTGATGACGACGCTGAAGCCCGGCATCGTCACCGTGAATGAGACCGGTGGCCGCTCGCAGCGGCTTTTCGTGCGTGGCGGCTTCGCCGATGTGGCGCCCGGGGGTCTGACGATCCTGGCCGAAAGCTCCGTTCCGGTCGAGCAGCTCGACGGCGCCAAGCTCGATGCCGAGATCAAGGGCGCCGAGGCCGCCGTTGCCGCATCCATCACCGACGAAGGCCGCCGACTCGCCACCGAACAGCTGAACCAGCTCCAGGAGCTGCGTGGCGTGCATCCGGGTCAAGCCGAGCGGGCCTGACCGCCATCGCACCTAAGAGACCGCCGGCTGAGTCCTGCCGGACGGGCCGGTGCCGGGTTCCAGAGTTCGTCATTGCGCCTATGCTGCGGCCATGACGGACCGACCCCGAACGACGCTTCGCCTCTCCGCTGACTCGGCCGGTATCGCTGCCGCGGCTGCCATCTTGCGCCAGGGGAGCCTCGTGGCCTTCCCGACCGAAACCGTCTACGGGCTCGGTGCCGACGCGGGCTCGGCCGAGGCCGTCGCCGGCATCTACGCCGCCAAGGGACGTCCGCGCTTCAACCCGCTCATCGCCCATGTCGCGAATCTGGGCGCCGCCTTGGCGCAGGGCCGCTTCGGCCCTGATGCCCTCGCGCTCGCTCGCGCCTTCTGGCCCGGCCCGCTGACGCTGGTGGTGCCGCTGGCAGAAGGTTGCGCGGTGTCCGACCTCGCCCGTGCCGGGCTCGAGAGCGTCGCCTTGCGCGTGCCGGCCCATCCGATCGCGCAGGCTTTGATCGCCGCGGCGGGCGTGCCGATCGCGGCGCCCTCGGCCAACCGATCGGGCCGCATCAGCCCGACGGCCGCGGCCCATGTCCTGGGCGACCTCGACGGCCGCATCGACGCCGTCCTCGACGGTGGCCCGACCGTGGTCGGGGTGGAGTCCACGATCGTGTCCTGTCTCGCCGAGCCGACGCTGCTGCGCCCCGGCGGTGTGACGCGGGACGCCATCGAAGCCGTGCTCGGGCGACCTCTGCGCGAACCGGATTCCGATGGCCCGACGATCGCTCCCGGCCTGTTGCGCTCGCATTATGCCCCTCGGGCTGCCGTTCGGCTCGACGCGACGGTGCTGCACCCCGGTGAGACCGGCCTCGACTTCGGCGGTCTCTTCGCGGGGCAGGCGGGCATGATCCTCGACCTGTCGCCTCGCCGCGACCTCGCCGAGGCTGCCGCGAACCTGTTTACCTTTCTGCGGCGGCTCGACGAGCGCCTGGCGGTGGGCGGCACGATCGCGGTGGCCCCCATTCCACCACGCGGCCTGGGCGAAGCGATCGTCGATCGGTTGGCGCGGGCCGCGGCAGAGCGGTAGTGCGGCTGTCCCTTCTCCGGCGCGTTGCAGGGGTGATCACGAGCGGCATCGCCCGCCACGACGGGCGCACGCGGAGGTCACAAGGAGGAGCCCCGGCAGCCGTTTTACCGCCCATGATCGATGCCATGACTCGGTCCGGCCTGGGGCAGGGGCTTTCGATCGGCCGCGTCCCGGCCTAGATGACCCTTCGACAGCGACCAATATCGAGAAGGAAGTGCTTCGTCATGCCGACCCGCTCCCCCGCCGTCCTGGCGCTGCCTCTACTTCTGGCGTTGGCCGTGCCGTCTCGTGCCGAGGACCGGCAACTGCCCGCGGGCAAAGCCGACGTCGTTCTGTCCTTCTCGCCCGTGGTGAAGCGGGTCGCCCCTGCGGTGGTCAATGTCTATGCCTCGCGCGTCGAGAAGCGGCCGAGGAACAGCCTGCTCGACGATCCGATCTTTCGCCAGTTCTTCGGGGGCCACGATCGGCCCGGGAACCCGACCGCGCAATCGCTCGGGTCCGGCGTCATCGTCGATGCTTCGGGTCTCGTGATCACCAACTTCCATGTCATCGAAGGCATGACGGATGTCCGCGTCGCGATGTCGGACAAGCACGAGTATCCGGCCGACATCGTGCTGCGCGACGAGCGCACCGATCTGGCCGTCCTGCGGCTCAAGGGGGCCAAGGATCTTCCCGTCATGGAACTCGGTGACTCCGACGCGCTCGAGGTCGGCGACATCGTGCTGGCGGTCGGAGACCCCTTCGGCGTCGGCCAGACCGTCACCCAGGGCATCGTGTCGGGCCTGGCCCGCAGCCAGATCGGCAAGAGCGACTACCAGTATTTCGTCCAGACCGACGCCGCCATCAACCCGGGCAACTCGGGCGGAGCATTGGTGGACATGCGATCGCGGCTGATCGGCATCAATTCGGCGATCTATTCGCAGTCGGGCGGCAGCGTTGGAATCGGCTTCGCCATCCCGGTCAACATGGTGAAAAGCGTCATCACGGCGGCTCGATCCGGCGCCGACCGGGTTCGCCGGCCCTGGCTGGGTGCCAGCCTTCAGGGCATCACCCGCGACATGGGCGAGGCCCTCGGATTGGATCGGCCGGCAGGCGTGCTGGTTTCGGATTTCGTCGACGGCAGCCCCGCCGAGGCGGCCGGGCTGAAGCGCGGGGATGTGATCATGGGCGTCGACAATGCGGCGGTCGACGATCCCGACGCCTTCGGCTACCGCATCGCCACCAAACCGCTCGGCGGCACTTCCGATCTCACGGTGCGGCGCGGCCCGCAGACCGTTCATGTCGCGCTGAAGCTGATGTCGGCCCCCGAAGTCCCGGCCCGCGATGCGGTGACGCTCAACAACGACTCGCCCTTCTCGGGCGCGACAGTGGTGAACTACTCCCCGGCCGTGGCCGATGATCTTCAGCTCAATGGCGTGCGGCAGGGCGTCGTCGTCACGGCCGTCGGCGATACATCGCCGGCCGCCATGACGGGCATCCAGAAGGGCGACGTCATCCTCGGTCTCGGCCGGGTCAAGATCACCTCGACGCGTCAGTTCGAGAAGGCCACTGCGACTCATCAGGATTTCTGGCACGTCACCATCGACCGGGGCGGCCAGATGATCGACTCGGAACTCGGGGGCTAGCTTTTCCCCTCTCCCGGTTGCACGGGAGAAGGACGTGAAAGCCAAAGGTTCGGCCATGAGCGACCTGTTCTCCTCTGCCGGCCTCGACCCCACTCCGGCCTCGGCGCCTGAACCTGCGAGCTCCGAGGCGGAGCGACCGCTCGCCGACCGGCTGCGCCCGAAGACCCTGGCCGAGGTGGCGGGGCAGGGGCATCTCGTCGGACCGGACGGCGCGCTGACGCGCCTGCTTTCGGGTGGAAGCCCCGGCTCGCTGATCTTCTGGGGACCACCCGGCACGGGGAAGACGACGGTGGCGCGCCTATTGGCCGGTGCCACCCGGCTCGACTTCGTCGCAGCCTCCGCGATCTTCACGGGCGTTGCCGACCTCAAGAAGCTCTTCGAGGAGGCTCGCGCGCGACGCCGCGCCGGGCGCGGCACGCTGCTCTTCGTCGACGAGATCCACCGCTTCAACCGCGCACAGCAGGACGGTTTTCTGCCCGTCATGGAAGACGGTACCGTGACGCTGGTCGGCGCCACCACGGAGAACCCGTCTTTCGAGCTCAACGGCGCTCTGCTGTCCCGCTCCCGGGTGCTGGTCTTCCGCTCGCTCGACGCGGACGCCATGGCCGAACTCCTCGCTCGCGCCGAAGCCGTCGAGGCCAGACCCTTGCCGCTCACCTCCGAGGCGCGCGTGTCGCTGATCGGCATGGCGGATGGTGACGGCCGCGCCCTGCTCAACCTCGCCGAGGACGTCTGGCGCGCCGTGCGACCGGGCGAGTTGCTCGATCCGGCCCGCCTCGTCGAGGTCGTCCAGCGTCGCGCACCGCTCTACGACAAGGCGCAGGACGGGCACTACAATCTCGTCTCGGCCCTACACAAGGCGGTGCGCGGCTCCGACCCCGACGCGGCGCTCTACTATCTCGCCCGCATGCTCGACGCCGGCGAGGATCGCCTCTTCCTTGCCCGGCGTATCGTTCGGATGGCGTCGGAGGATATCGGCATGGCCGATCCGCAGGCGCTGGTCGTGGCCAATGCCGCCAAGGAGGCCTTCGACTCCCTCGGCAGCCCGGAAGGCGAACTCGCCATTGCACATGCGGTCGTCTATCTCGCCACCGCTCCCAAGAGCAACGCCGTCTACGTGGCCTACAAGGCCGCGACGGCGCTCGCCAAGCACCATGGTTCGGTTCTGCCGCCGAAGACGATCCTCAACGCTCCGACGAAGGTGATGAAGCGCGAGGGCTATGGCGAGGGCTATCGCTACGATCACGACGAGCCCGACGCCTTCTCGGGCCAGAACTACTGGCCGGAGGCCATCGGCCGCCAGAGCCTCTATCGCCCGACCGAGCGCGGCTTCGAGCGCGACATCGGTCGACGCATGGCGTGGTGGGATGCGCGGCGGACGGATTCCAAGGCGGAGTAAGGCGACCGAGGTTCGGCTGATCCCCGCCTGCGCGGGGATGAGCGGGGTTATGCTTGGACGCCTGAAAAACCCTTACCCGTGCGCGAAATCCCAGTAGAGGGCGCGGGCCTTCGCGGCAACGGGGCCGGGCTGGAGCGAGCGATCGTCGATGCGCGTCACCGGCATGACCTTGGCGAAATTTCCTGAGGAGAACACCTCGTCGGCCTCGGCGAAGCGGGCATAGTCGATCACATCCTCGACGACCGTCAGCCCGGCGCCGCGCAGCAGTCCGATGATGCGAGACCGCGTGATACCGGCGAGGAACGTGCCGTTCGACGCGGGCGTATAGACGATGCCGTCTTTCACCAGAAAGACATTGGCATTGGCGAGTTCGGCCACGTGGCCCAGCCCGTCGCACAGGATGCAATTGTCGAAGCCGCGGTTCTTGGCTTCCCTCAGCGCTCTTGCGCCGTTCGGGTAGAGGCAGCCGGCCTTGGCGTCGAGCGGCGCCATTTCGGGCGTCGGACGGCGGAAGGGCGACAGGGTCATCGAGACCCCGACGGGCTTGGGCATCGGCGATTCGTACACCGAAAGGCACCAGCGCGTCGTCTCCGGATCGAACATGACGCCGCCGCCGAAACCGCCTTCGGCCCAGTAGAAGGGGCGGATATAGAGCTCCGGCGTCAGGCCGAACTTGCCGATGCCCTCGCGGGCCAGTTCCGCCCAGCGGCCCGGCGCCACGACGGGGTCGAGCCCGAAGGCCCGGGCCGAGGCATTGATCCGCTCGCAATGAAGGTCGAGATCGGGCGTCACGCCTTCGAAGGCTCGCGCGCCATCGAAGACCGACGATGCCATCCAGGACGCATGGGTCCGGACGCCCATGATGGGGATGTTACCCTCGTGCCAGGATCCTTCGAAGAACGTCCAGGTTCGCGAATGCATGTCGGGCTCCGGCGTGACATCGGCCGGTACCCTACCGCCGATCCGTCACCTAAGCTTCAACCGCGGCCGGGTCCAATCTCGCTCAGCAGCGGCTCGCGGGGCAGAGATGCGCCCTGTCCCCGCATCGCGATGCGCCACAGCGCAAATCCCGCCAGTGCCGCATGGGTGACGGCGTTCTGCACGAAGAGCGCCGAGGAGCCGTAACGTGCCATGAGGCTCGAAGCGACGAGCGGCGCCAGGATGGCTCCGACGCAATAGAGGAACAGGATGCCCGACGAGACCGTGACGGCATGGTCGGGGCCCGCACGGTCGTTCGCATGCGAGACCGCCAGCGTATAGAGCACCATGGTGGTGGCGCCGACCGCGAATCCGAGCCCGCAGACGAGGCCGTAGGGCAGGGACGAGCCCAGCACCAGCGCCACCTCGGCCAGGGCGCCGATGGCCGAGAAGACGATCAGAACGAGCCTGCGGTCGGCCCGGTCCGACAGTCGCCCGACGGGATAGAGGGCGAGGGCCGTGCCGAGAATGACCGCCGTGATGAAGCCCGCCACCCGGCCGGGACCGAAGCCGAGCCCGAGACCATAGATCGGCGCCATCGCCCAGAACGAGCCGTTGGCACAGCCGATGGCGAAGGACGACACGGTCGCTACCGGCGCAGCCTTGTGCAGCCAGCCGAGGCGCAGGCTCACCGTGCGGGGCTTCGGCGGCGGCTCTGCCTGGGTAAAGGCCATCGGCAGCATGGCCAGAGCGAACAGCCCCGCCGTGATCGAGAAGAGAACCGCCGAATGCGGATCGATGAAGGCCAGGATCTCCTGGCCGGCCGCCGTCGCGCCATAGCTGACGACCTGGTAGGAGGCGTAGATGCGGCCACGGTTGGCGTTGTTGGACTTGTCGCTCAGCCAGGCTTCGATCACGGCGTAGAAGCCGGAAAACAGAAAGCCGATCCCGTAGCGCAGTCCCACCCAGGCTGCCGGCTGCACCGCGTAGGGGTAGACGAGCGTCAGGATCACCGAGCCCGCCACGAAGGCCGCGAAGGCCCGGATATAGCCGGCCCGCGCGATGATGCCGGGCGCCGCGAGCGTTCCCGCCAGCATGCCGGCGAAATAGGCGGAGCCGAGCAGACCCAGCGCCAGGTCCGGGAAGCCTTCGAGCTTGGCGCGCATCGGCACCAGCGTGTTGATCAATCCGTTGCCGGCGATCAGCATCAGCACGGAGGTGAGCAGGGCGGTGATGGAGGAGACGGCGGCGGGCATCGGCCTGTGGGGTAGGGGGCCGGACCCGATGGTCCCGGCGGACGGACGAACCTCGTCCCGGAAAGCCTCTCCTTGCTATGCTCAAGGCGGCAAAACCATGTTGAGGGCGACACCGGGGAGACGCGGCGTCGCTTTCGACCCTGCTGTCACATTCATGCCGCGCAAGGGGCCGCGGACGACAGACCTCCCCTGTCGATCCGCAATGTGGACCCCTCGTCCTGCTGGTGTATAAGCGCTCCCTCCACTGCAAGCGAAGGACCGTCGGCGCGTCGAGAGCGGGCGACGGAAGGTAACGTCATGGCACAGGATCGGAAGCTGTCGGCGGGCGTCGTCCCGGCGAACTGGACGCCGTCGAGCTGGCGGGCGAAGCCCGTCGAGCAATCGCCGGTCTATCCGGACGCTTCCGCGCTCGAATCCGTGGAGCGGCAGCTCGCCGGCTTTCCGCCGCTGGTCTTCGCCGGAGAGGCGCGGAAGCTGAAGCGGTCGCTCGGGGCCGTTGCCAAGGGCGAATCTTTCCTGCTTCAGGGCGGCGATTGCGCCGAGGCCTTCGCCGAACATGCTGCCGATACGATCCGCGACTCCTTCCGGGTCTTCCTGCAGATGGCGCTGGTCATGACCTTCGCGGGCGCCGTGCCGGTGGTGAAGGTCGGCCGCATCGCGGGCCAGTTCGCCAAGCCACGTTCGGCCCCGACCGAGACGGTCGGCGGCGTGGAACTGCCGAGCTACCGCGGCGACATCATCAACGGCATCGAATTCGACGCGGCCTCGCGGGTTCCCGATCCGCAGCGCCAGCTTGACGCCTATCGGCAATCGGCTGCGACGCTGAACCTGCTGCGTGCCTTCGCGGGCGGCGGCTATGCCAATCTGGAAAACGCGCATCGCTGGATGCTCGGCTTCGTGGCCGACAGTCCGCAATCGTCGCGTTACGCCGCCGTGGCGGACCGCCTCACCGAGTCCCTGGAGTTCATGCGCGCCATTGGCCTCGACGCCGAGCACCATCCCGAACTGCGCCAGACCGACTTCTACACCTCGCACGAGGCTCTTCTGCTCGGCTACGAGCAGGCGATGGCGCGCGTCGATTCGACGACGGGCGAGTCCTACGCCACGTCGGGCCATATGATCTGGATCGGCGACCGCACCCGCCAGCCGGACGGCGCCCATGTCGAATTCTTCCGCGGCGTGAAGAACCCGATCGGGCTGAAGTGTGGCCCGACGCTGACCGCCGACGGATTGCTGAAGCTCATCGACATCCTCAACCCGGCCGATGAAGCCGGGCGGCTCACGCTCATCTGCCGTTTCGGCGCCGACAAGGTGGGCGACCACCTGCCGGCCCTGATCCGTGCGGTCGAGCGCGAGGGGCGTACGGTGGTCTGGTCCTGCGACCCGATGCACGGCAATACGGTCAAGGCATCGAGCGGCTACAAGACACGGCCTTTCGACCGGATCATGAGCGAGATCCGCTCCTTCTTCGAGGTCCATGCAGCCGAGGGTACTCATCCCGGCGGCATCCACCTCGAGATGACCGGCAAGAACGTGACGGAATGCACGGGCGGCGCCCGCGCCATCACCGACATGGACCTGCACGACCGCTACCACACCTACTGCGATCCACGGCTCAACGCCGAGCAGTCGATCGAGGTGGCTTTCCTGGTCGCGGAACTCCTCAAAGCCGGTCGCCAGGGCCGCACCACGCTGCCTCAGGCGACTGCGGCGGAGTAGGGGCAGGCGGGTCACCCTCCGCTCATTCCCGCATTCGCGGGGATGAGCGGAGGGTGACCATAAAGATGAGCGGAGTTCCCTCAGCCGACCTTGGCTTCCTCTTCCTTCACCGTCATGGCATTGCCGCGCCAGACGAAATCATCGGTGAGCAGCGCCGTGGTGAAGAGGAACGGCAGCAGGCAGTCGCGCAGCAACCAGATGAAGGGCGAAGCCCAGGTGAGCCGCCAGCCGGCCGACCAGGCCAGAACGGCCTCGGCCGCCATCCAGACCGCTGCCACGAGGACACCGGCCAGGAGTGGATCGTAGTCGTAGGCCGAAGCCGCATAAGCGGCCGCCAGCGACGGGAAAAGGCAGCCGACGAAGACTTCGAGCAGGAAGAAGGGGAGAAAGGTCACGCGCCGGAGCCGCGCCCAGCGCAACTGCCGCCCCCAGACTTCCGCGAAGCTGCGGCGCCCGAGCGGCTGTTCGAACGGGTTGTCGGCGAGGCCGACCTTCAGTCCCTGGCGCCGCACGAGCTTGGTGGCGGCGGCATCCTCGGCGATCTCGGCTCCCAGCGCCTCGATCGACCCATGCTCTTCGAGCACGGGCTTGTGCCAAAGCATGGACTTACCCTGGGCGAAGCCGAAGCCGATCGCCTCGGCGGCATATTGCCAGCGCGCCTGGAGCGTATTGAGGAAGCCGCATTCGACCTCGGCCCAGAAGCTTTGCGGCCGCGAGCCGATCGGCGTCGAACAGACGAGTCCCGTGTCGGGGCGGTAACGCTTCAGCAGCCGTTGGATGTAGTCTTGCGGCATCAGGACGTTCGAATCCGCCATGATGATCCAGTCATGGGCCGCACCGCGCCAGCCTTTGACACAATTGTTGAGCTTGGGGTTGGCGCTGATCGTATCGCGACCGATGAGGATCCGAGCCTGAACCTGCGGATTTGCCGCGATCAGCCGCCTGATCAGCGGAAGCACCGGATCGTCCGGCTCCTCGCAGCAGAACAGGAGCTCATAGCGGGGATAGTTCAGGTGAAAGCTCGAACCGAGCGTCTCCTCCTCGAAATTATCCATGCCGCAGACCGGGCGCATGAGGCTGACCGCGGGCGCGTCGTCGGGAACCGGGAAAGGCTGCGGGATCTTGCGGCACCGATAGGCCGCGACGCTGGTGCTGAACAGTTGAGCGCCCGTCATCAGCACCGAGAAACCCGCCGCGCATTCGGCTACCGTCATAATGGTCCCTTATCGTCGCCGCTCGCGGCATCCGCATCACGCGGCCAACGGCTTCGTCTTATCAGAGGTTTTCACGTCTTTGTACCGGGAGGCCTGCCCGAAGTGAGGCGGCGAGTCCAGTAAGTGAACGCTTCCCGGGCACGGCTTCGCCGTCCTGTTGCCTCACAATCCCGGATGGCGCTGCGACGATCTGCCGAGACAAGATGGCGTAAAGCCGGCCGCTCCATGGCGTCGGGCGTTCATAAACGGTGCAGATTTGCTGCGGTATGCACATCACGCCCGCACGGTCCTTCGCTCGCTGCGGATCCACCAACCGAGAGGTTACGACATGCGCAAGACCATCAAGCTGGCCGTTGCAGCCGCCTTCATCACCGCCGCTCTGCCGCTGTCGGCCGAGGCCTTTCCGATCTCCTCTGCTCCCGCGGCCGCGAACGACGCCGGCGTGACGCTGGTGTCTGGCGGTTGCGGCCCCGGCTTCCATCGTGGCCCGTTCCTCGGCTGCCGCCCGAACCGTCCCTTCGTTCGCCCGTTCGTGCGTCCCATCTATCGCCCGGTCTGCCGCACCGTGCTGTTCCCGGTTCCCCACCGCGTCTGCCGCTAATCACCTCGACCCGGATCCGGCGGCGCTCCGCCGGATCCGTTAAGCATGATCGCCGACGCGACCCCTTCAGGAACGTATCGGTCTTGCGCTAGAACAAAACAAGAACGATTGTCCGTCTGCCGATGTCGGCAGGAGGATGGACCATGTTGAGACGCCTGGTGGCTGATGCCTTCGAACTGATGGCGCTCGCGGCCTTTCTCTGCTCCGTCGCCATGCTGGCCCGCCTGACCTGACTTCGGCCGGACAGCCGCTTGTGGAAGGGGCACAGCTCCGTCTCGACTCTCCCCGGTGCACGGCGCAGGAGTTCTGTTCTCGACGGAGGATGCCGCATAGTGACGACGATTTCCGGACCCGGCTTCGTCCATCTCCACGTCCACACGTCTTTCTCGCTTCGGGAAGGCGCGCTGACGATCGCCAAACTGACCAAGCTGGCCGTGGCGGATTCCATGCCGGCCCTGGCCATCACCGACACCAACAACCTCTTCGGAGCCTTGGAGTTTTCGGAGAAGCTGTCCAAGGAGGGCGTGCAGCCGATCACCGGGATCCAGCTCACGGTCGATTTCGGCGACGGCGCACTCTTCGGCCGCGATCTGGCGCGCAACGCCCGCGGCTCGGTGGTGATCCTGGCCTGCACCGAAGCGGGCTACACCAACCTCATGCGCCTAGCCTCCGAGGCCTATACGCTTCCCGACGCCGGTGACGAGCCCCACATCCTCTTCGACCGGTTCGCCAACGGCACCGAGGGCCTGATCCTGCTCACCGGCGGTCCCAACGGGGCCATCGATCGCGTGGTCGCCGCCAACAAGCCCGAGGCGGCCTGGGCCCGGATCGACCGGCTCGTCGGCGCCTTCGGCACTCCGAACGTCTATGTCGAGCTCCAGCGTCACGGCCTGCCGGAGGAGAAGCGGGTCGAGCCGCAACTTCTCGCCATGGCCTATGACAAGGGCCTGCGCCTCGTCGCCACCAACGAGCCCTTCTTCGCCGCGACATCGGATCACGAGGCGCATGACGCGCTGATCTGCATCGCCGAGGGACAGGTCCTCGGCACGCCGGACCGTCGGCAGCTCTCTCCCGAGCATCGCTTCCGCACCCGCGCCGAAATGCTGAGCCTCTTCGCCGACCTGCCGGAGGCGACGGCCAATACGGTCGAGATCGCGCGCCGCTGCTCCTACCGGCCGCGGACCCGCAAGCCCATCCTGCCGAACTACACGAGCCAGGACGGCACCGTCCTCGACGCCGAGGCGGCCTTGCGCGATCAGTCCATCGTCGGACTTGCGGCGCGACTCGCCGCGCACGGACCGGCGCCGGGCTTCGTCGAGGAGGATTACGAGAACCGGCTCGCCTTCGAACTCGACGTCATCGCCAAGATGAAGTTCCCCGGCTACTTCCTCATCGTGTCGGACTTCATCAAATGGGCCAAGGCCCAGGATATTCCGGTGGGACCGGGCCGTGGTTCGGGCGCCGGTTCACTGGTCGCCTATGCGCTGACGGTCACCGACCTCGACCCGATGCGGTTCGGGCTGTTGTTCGAGCGCTTCCTCAATCCCGAGCGCGTCTCGATGCCGGATTTCGACATCGACTTCTGCCAGACGCGGCGCGAGGAGGTGATCCAATACGTCCGTCACCGCTACGGGCTCGACCGCGTGGCTCAGATCGTCACCTTCGGCTCCTTCCTGGCGCGGGGCGTGTTGCGCAATGTCGGCCGTGTGCTGGAAATGCCGCTCGGCCAGGTCGACAAGCTCGCCAAGCTGGTTCCGCAGAACCCCGCCAATCCCGTGACCCTGGCGCAGGCCATCGAGGGTGAGCCCCGCCTGCAAGAGGCCGCCGCCGAAGACGAGAAGGTCGACAAGCTCCTCGCCATCTCGCGGACTCTCGAAGGACTCTATTCGAACGCCTCGACCCATGCCGCCGGCATCGTCATCGGCGATCGGCCGTTGCACGAACTCGTGCCGCTCTACAAGGACCCCAAGTCCGACATGCCGGCCACCCAGTTCAACATGAAATGGGTGGAGCCGGCCGGCCTGGTGAAGTTCGACTTCCTCGGCCTGAAAACCCTCACCGTCATCGACACCTGCCTGAAGCTCATCAGACAGCGCGGTATCGTGGTCGACATCGCCAAGATACCGCTCGACGACAAGCCGAGCTACGCCATGCTGGGCCGCGGCGAGACCGTCGGGGTGTTCCAGGTGGAATCCGTCGGCATGCGCAAGGCGCTGGCCGAGATGAAGGCGGATCGGCTGGAGGACATCATCGCCCTGGTGGCGCTCTATCGCCCCGGTCCTATGGCCAATATCCCGGTCTATTGCGCCCGCAAGCTCGGCGAGGAGGTTCCGGAATACCCGCATCCGAAGCTCGAGCCGGTGCTGAAGGAAACCTTCGGCGTCATCATCTACCAGGAACAGGTGATGCAGGCGGCCCAGACGCTGTCGGGCTATTCGCTCGGCGAGGCCGACATGCTGCGCCGCGCCATGGGCAAGAAGATCAAGGCCGAGATGGATGCACAGCGCGAGCGCTTCGTCGAAGGCGCGGTCGCCAACGACATCCCGCGCGCCAAGGCCGACGAGATCTTCGACCTCCTGGCGAAATTCGCCGACTACGGCTTCAACAAGAGCCATGCCGCCGCATACGCGCTGATCTCCTACCAGACCGCCTATCTCAAGGCGAACTACCCGGTGGAGTTCCTCGCCGCCTCCATGACGCTCGACAAGGCCAACACTGACAAGCTCTCCGAATTCCGCCAGGAGGCACAGCGGCTGAAGATTACGGTCGAGCCGCCATCGGTGAACCTGTCGGGCGTGGACTTCGAGGTCGATGCCGAGAAGCGCACGATCCGTTACGCGCTCTCGGCCGTGAAGGGCGCCGGCGAGGGGCAGGTGGCTGCCCTTGTGCGGGCGCGCGGCGGCAAGCCCTTCGCGTCGCTGGGCGACTTCGCGGCTCGGATCAATCCGCGCGAGGTCAACAAGAAGGTTCTGGAAAGCCTCGCGGCCGCCGGCGCCTTCGACGATCTCGAGGCGGACCGTGCCGTCGTCTTCGGCAGCATCGAACAGATGCTCGGCGAAGCCAATCGCATCCACGGCGAGCGCCAGGCGGGGCAGAGCGCCCTGTTCGGTGGTGGCGACGAAACACCGACGCTGCGCCTCGACCGGACAAGATCCTGGCCGGCGGCGCAGAGGCTGAAGCGCGAGTTCGACGCCATCGGCTTCTTCTTATCCGGTCATCCGCTCGACGATTACGGCCGTGTGCTCGACCGCTTGAAGGTGGAGCGCTGGGCCAATTTCGCTCGCGCCGTGAAGGCCGGCGCCTCGGGGGCGCGTCTCGCCGCGACCGTGCTCGACCGCCAGGAACGGCGGACCAAGTCCGGCAACAAGATCGGCATCGTCAACCTGTCGGACCCGACGGGCCAGTACGAGGCGATCATGTTCCAGGAGACGCTGAACACCTATCGGGACCTCTTCGAGAAGGGTAACGCGGTGCTGCTCGACGTCCAGGCGTCGGCCGAGGGCGACGAGGTTCGGGTGCGGATCATCAAGGCCGAGGCTCTGGAAGACGCGGCCTGCCGCATCGGCAAGGGCCTGCGGATCCACCTGCGCGACGCGCGGCCGATCACGCGTATCGCCACGACCTTGACGCGGAGGGGCGATGGCGAGGTTTCGTTCCTGGTTCCGTCCGGCGGCGGGGGACGGGAGGTCGAGGTGAAGCTGCGCGATCGCTACGCCGTGTCGCCCGAGGTGGCCAACGCCCTGCGCGAACTCGCCGGGGTCACGCAGGTGGAAAACCTGTAGTCGCCTTCGCAAGACTGGACGTTGTTCAACGTTCTCGTTTCGGTTTGCCCGCCCGTCAGCGCCGCTGCACTGCTCAGGCTGGACATCGAGAACCGGCTCGATCCCCTTGTTTTTGCTCCTTACGGTCGGGTCGCCGCTCTTTTGGGTAGCCGTGTTCCCGCGCGGTTTGCGGGGCCGCCTCGGTCGTGGGTCGAGCGGGTCCTCGACGTGCGGCGATGGACGCCCATGCCGAGGGCGGCCTTTCGTGGCCCTGGAGCAGCCGGAACTGCTCGCCGCGGACGTGAGGGCGTCTTCCGGCCGCTCCGGTGAATGACGTCACACCGGAGCAAGAGCCAGACCGAGCTTGACACTCCCCCTGGCGCTGGCTAATTCACGCCACGGTTCGGGCGCGTAGCTCAGCGGGAGAGCATTCGCTTCACACGCGAAGGGTCACAGGTTCAATCCCTGTCGCGCCCACCAGTCCGGCTCCGAACCTCCTCCATATTCAGATTTGAGCGCGATCGCCGGCCTGTCCGGGTACGAGGTCCGCGACGGCTTGGGCCAGATGGTCGAAGTGGGCGATGACCAGGTCGGGGTGGAACTCCGAGACGGGCCGGTCCGTGTAGCCGAAGTCGACCGCGATGACGGGGATCCCTGCCGCCTTGGCGGTGTCGATGTCGGTCCGGCTGTCTCCTACCATCACGCTGCGCGACGCCACCCCTCCCGCTCGTTCGATCGTGCCGAACAAGGCGCTCGGGTGCGGTTTGGAGACCGCGAACGTGTCCTGTCCGCAGATGGCGCGGAAACGGCCCGCAACGCCCAGAACCTCGAGCAACTTCTTCGCCGTGCCTTCCATCTTGTTGGTACAGACGGCGAAACGGTAGCCCTCCCGCTCGAGTGCATCGAGCGACTCGACGACGCCTGGATAGAGATGCGAGTGGACCGCGATATGGTCCTCGTAGAAGGCCAGGAAGTCTCGGAACAGACCTTCGAGGCGGGTCTCGTCCAGCGGCCGTCCGGCAGAGGCGAAGCCGCGCCGGATCAGCGCCCGGCCGCCGGCGCCGAGCAGGCTGCGTGCCTGGTCGACGGGCAGGGGCGGCAGGCCGTCACCGGCGAGAACATGATTGAGAGCGCCCATCAGGTCTCCGGCCGTTTCGGCCAGCGTGCCGTCGAGGTCGAAGACGACGAGAGGAAAAGAATCGGCCATTCAACTCTCCGCGGCCGCCGCGCGCCCAGGGCCTCGCCCGGGCTGGAAACGAGGCGCCGACTGAGAGATAGTCCTAACCCCAAACCGGGGCGCCGGAGAGACACGATATGAGACGATCGGCGATGGCCGCCTGGCTCGGGGCGGGCTTGGCCCTGGCCTCGGTGGGACCCGCCTGGGCCGCCAGCTATGAGTTTCTGGCGGCGCCCGAGACGGACCTGAACCGGGTATACCGGCTCGACAAGGCCACGGGAGAGATGGGGGCCTGCCAGTACGGGCTATCCCAGAACACGGTCGGCGTCACGCTCTGCTATCCGCCGGGCGAAGGCGGAGGACCACAGTCGCAGAGCGAATATGCCCTGATCGCCTCGCGGCATGACCGTGAAGGCGGCGTGTTCCGGGTCGATGTGCGGACCGGGACGATGTCGATCTGCTACGTGCTCAACGACACGGTGGTCTGTACGCCGCCCGCCAAATGAAAAGAGCCGCACCGGTTTGCCCGGTGCGGCTCTCGAAAGGCGAAGACCCCTCGGTGGGGCGCGAACCGAGGGGTCTCGCTGACCGGACCCAACCGTGCGGTCGAATCGGCCAAGCTCTGCGTATCGTCAGATCCGCGTGATCAGCACACCCGCACCGGGCGATAGCCGGCGAAGTTGCCGTAGGCGTCGTAGACGGGACGACGGCGGACGCAGGCGTAGGGTCCGGGGCCGTAGGCATAGGGACGAGCCGCGCCGCCGATGATGGCGCCGGCCGCAAGGCCGCCGAGCACGCCGGCCGCCACAGGGGCGCCCCAACCGTACCGCCACCAGGCTTCGGCCGGCGACGAGGATGCGATCGTGGCGGTGCCGAGGGTCAGGGCCGCAAGCCCTGCCGCAACGGTCTTCTTGACTGCCGACATGAGAAGCTCCTTGAGCAGAGTTGAAAAGCTAGGCCAAGTCTGAACCCGGCCTCGACAACCGCAGCGCGGCGCCGATGCCGCTTGAGATAGCGGCGGCTGCCTGAACGCAAGGTGAAGCCTCGCCGTTGCGGGGACGAGAGGGGGACACCGTGCCCCGATCGGGCTCCGACATTTGCTTTTGGCGAGGTGAGACGGTAGTCCTCCGCGCGTCCGGCGGTCCTCGCCGCGGCGCCTTTCTCTCCCCAGACGCCGAGCCACCATGGCCGACAAGCCGGACGAGTCCTCGAAACGCCGCGTCGCTGCTCGCGCCCTCTCCTATGTCGAGGACGGGATGAAGCTCGGCCTCGGCACGGGATCGACTGCCAAGCTGTTCGTCGATCTTCTGGCCGAACGCGTGAAGGGCGGGCTCGACATCGTCGGGGTGCCGACCTCCGAGGCGACCCGCCGCCAAGCCGAGGCGCTCGGCATCCGGCTCGCCACGTTGGACGAGCTTCCCGAACTCGACTTGACGATCGACGGTGCCGACGAATTCGATCCCGAACTGCGCCTCATCAAGGGCGGTGGCGGCGCGCTGCTGCGCGAGAAGATCGTAGCCTCGGCCTCGGCCCGGATGGTGGTGATCGCCGACGCGTCGAAACGCGTGACCCGCCTGGGCCGTTTTCCGCTGCCCGTCGAGGTCAACGCCTTCGGCCTCGCCTCGACCCGGCTCAAGGTCGAACGCGCCGCCGAGTCCGTCGGGGTTCGCGGTACCCTGGCGCTGCGCTGCGGCCCGGACGGCGCACCCTACGTCACGGATGGGGGACACCTCATCCTCGATTGCCATTTCGACTCCATCCCGGATCCCGACACGCTCGCGGCGCGACTCGTCTCGATCCCCGGGGTGGTCGAGCACGGACTTTTCATCGGGCTGGCCTCGGCCGTCGTCACCGACGGCGACGCAGGCACCCTGGTCGTCGAACGACCTGCCCCCAATTTCTGAGGAAACTGTCGATGATGTCGTTGTCCCGTCTGGCCGCCGGTTCCCTGCTGGTCGTGCTAGCCGCCGCTCCCGCCCTGGCCCAGACCGCCCCCGCTCCTGCCGCCGGAGCTCCTGCCGCCGCAACGCCTGCGCCGGCAGTTGCCGCTCCGGCCGCCGCGCCCCCGCCCGTGCCGTCGCTGCCTCAGCCCGAGGTGGCGCCCGAGAAGCTCGCCGTCGCCCGTCAGGTCGTCTTGGCCTCCGGCATGGGCCGGTCCTTCGAGCCGATGGTGCCGCAGCTCGAAGAACAGATTCCGATGGTCGTGAACCGCACACGCCCGGAATTCGGCAAGGACGTGGCTGCGGTGCTGGCCCAGTTGCGCCCGGAGTTCGACAAGAAGACCGGCGAGATGATCGACATCGCGGCGAAGATCTACGCGCGCCGTATGAGCGACGACGATCTCAAGGCGACGGCCGCCTTCTTCGACAGTGTCGCGGGCCGGAAATACGTCGCCGCCCAGCCTCTGATGCTCGACGAGCTGGTCCTGGCCATGCAGGCCTGGACGCAGGAAACCTCCACCTACATGATGAAGCGCGTGCAGCAGGAGATGGAGAAGAAGGGCGACAAGTTCTGACGCCCGGACTTGCCGCTTCGCGGGGGCGCTCAGCCCCGGATTGAAACGCGCTCTGGGGTCAGCAGCATGAGCACGCCCGACAAGGTCGACTTCTTCGTGATCGGTGCCGGCTCGGGCGGTGTTCGTGCCGGACGCATCGCCGCCGCGCATGGCGCGAGCGTCATGGTGGCGGAGGACCACCGCATCGGAGGTACCTGCGTCATCCGTGGCTGCGTGCCGAAGAAGCTCTATGTCTATGCCAGCCGCTTCGCCGACGATTTCGCCGATGCGGCCGGCTTCGGCTGGACCATCGGCGCAACGCGGTTCGATTGGGCCGATCTCGTCCGGGCGAAGGAGACCGAGATCACCCGCCTTTCCGGCCTCTATCGCCAGAACCTGGAGAAGGCGGGTGCGGGTTTCGTCGAACAGCGGGCGCGCGTGAACGGCCCGCATGGGATCGTGCTGGCCGACGGCGGCCGAGTCGAGGCTGGGCATATTCTGGTGGCGACCGGCGGACGGCCGACGCTCTATCCCGAGATCCCCGGGCTGGAATATGCCATCACGTCGAACGAGATCTTCGACCTCAAGGCGTTTCCGCGGCGCCTGCTGGTGATCGGCGCGGGATATATCGGGCTCGAATTCGCGTCGATCTTCGCGCGGCTCGGGTCCGAGGTCACGGTCGCGCTCCGCGGCGAGCAGATCTTGTCGGGCTTCGACGCCGATATGCGCGACGGTCTGGCCGAAGCTCTTCGCGAAGCCGGCATCACGCTGCTGCCCCGGACGATGCCCAAGGCGCTGACTTGGTCGGACGGGCGCGTCGAGGTGGCGATGCCGGACGGCACGACGCTGATCGTCGATCAGGTGCTGGTGGCGACCGGCCGCGCGCCGAACACGCGCAATCTCGGCCTCGCCGAGGCGGGTGTCACGCTCGACGCTCAGGGCGCCGTCAAGGTGGATGCCTTTTCGGCGAGTTCGGTTCCGTCCATCCACGCCGTCGGCGATGTGACGAACCGGATCAATCTGACGCCTGTCGCTGTGCGCGAGGGGCACGCTCTCGCCGATACTTTGTTCGGCGGCCGGCCCACGACGGTCGACCACGATCACGTCGCCTCGGGCGTCTTCACCACGCCCGAGATCGGCGCCGTTGGTTTGACCGAGGCCGAGGCGCGCCAGCGCCACGATGTCGTCGACATCTACAAGACTTCGTTCCGACCCCTGAAGGCGACCCTTTCGGGGCGCAAGGACAAAGTCGTCTTCAAGATCGTGGTCGACGGCGTCACGGACCGCGTCCTCGGCGTGCACATCCTCGGTCCGGAAGCGGGCGAGATGATCCAGCTCTGCGCGGTCGCGATGCAGATGGGTGCGAAGAAGCGCGACTTCGACGCAACCATGGCAGTCCATCCCACCATGGCGGAAGAACTCGTGACCATGCGCAGCCGCACGGCGCGCTATGCGCGGTCGGCCTCGGGCGAACTCGATGCCGACGCCCGGGCCCGATCCAGTACGGCCGTCGGTTCCGCTTAGGCCATCAACGCGCCATGCCAATCGACCCGCAGGCGGCGCGGCTGATGGCCATGCTCGGGGCCAGCCGGCGTCCGGATTGGGCCAAGGTATCGGCTGAGGAGCGGCGTCGCGGCTTCGCAGGCCTGATGCGCATGGCGGGCCGGGCGCCAGATATCGGCGGCATTTCGGATATCCCGGTGGCGGGTGCCGACGGCGCACTTACGGCGCGCCTCTACCGACCCACCGACGAGCCGAGCGGGCCTCGTCCGGGCCTCGTCTACTTCCACGGCGGCGGCTTGGTGGCGGGAGATCTCGACACGCATGACGTTCTCTGTCGCAGCCTGGCCCAGGGCTCTTCCTGCCGGGTCATCGCGGTCGGCTACCGATGCGCGCCCGAGCATCGGTTTCCCGCCGCCCTGGAGGATGCCGTCGCGGCGACCTCCGATGTGCTCGAGCGGGCCGAGCGCTTCGGTCTCGACCCGGCACGCGTTGCAGTCGGCGGCGATTCGGCCGGCGCCACGCTCGCCACCCTGGCGGCTGCAGCGCTGAGGCATCGGTCCGGTCCGCGCCTTGCGCTCCAGCTTCTGCTCTGCCCCGTTCTCGATATGCGGCCCGAGACCGCGTCGCGTCGCGAGTTCGCCAAGGGCTATCTGCTGGATCCCGGCATGATGGCGCGCGATCTCGCCGATTATGCGCCGGGGATGGACCCGGCCGATCCGCGCCTGTCGCCGCTTCGAGCGCACGACCTGACCGGACTCCCTCCGGCGCTCATTCACGCGGCCGAGGCCGATCCCTTGCGCGACGAAGCGGCGCTCTATGCCGAGCGTCTCGCCGCCGCCGGCGTGCCGGTGGATCACCGCTGCCATCCCGGCATGATCCATCACTTCTACGGCCTCACCGGGTTCATTCCGGCCGCCAGGGCCATTCTGGCGGAGGTCGCCGCCGAACTCGGGGCGAGGTTGGCGCCTTCGTGAGGGAGCGTCGATAAGGGTCAAATCCTGATCTTGCCCGCGATCAGGCCCTCGTGGGCGGCGGGGTCGAGCGGCAGGTAGCCGCTCGCATCGCGGGTTTCGACGAACAGTGGATCCGCGGCCGCGGCGGGACCGAAACCCTCGCGCTGGAGCGGGGCTTTGCGCTGCTTGAACGTGTCCGTCGTCGCGATGGAGGTCAGCAGGCGAAGGAAGACCGGCCGCGCATAGGCGGGGAGGCGGGTCGCGAGATGGCGGTGCAGCGCCGTCGCCGAGAAAGCCTCGCCGACCACCAGCGCCGCCATTCCGGCGCGACCGTCATGGCCCGGCACCGCCACCCCGTAGACGGTCGCCTCGATAACGCCCGGCGCGCCCATCAGGACTTCGGCCACTTCGGCGGTGGAGACGTTCTCGCCCTTCCAGCGAAACGTGTCCCCGATCCTGTCGACGAAATAGAAGAAGCCCCCCGCGTCGCGGCGCATCAGGTCGCCGGTGCGGAACCAGCGGTCTCCCGGTGCGAAGACGTCGCGGAGCACCTTGGCGTCGCTGTCGGCCGCACGCGTGTAACCTTCGAAGCTGCCCGACCCTTCGCCGCCGCCGATCCGTCCGATCGCCTCACCGGCCTCCTCGGGGTCCGCGCGCTGGCAGAACCCGTCGGCACCGCGCGAGGGGGTCCCTTCGGCGACGTCGAATCGCACGATGGCGGCCGGAAATCGATGCGCCAGCATGGGCGGGATACGGCCGATGGAGCCGACCTTGCCCTCCACGTTGACGAGGGAAAAGCTCCCCTCGGTGGC
>JAYVMK010000572.1:0-4513 GCA_043758995.1 Lichenibacterium sp.
TATGTGCTGCGCGAGACCGAGGGCCCGAGAGATCTCACCGTCCTGGCGACCGGCTCGGAAGTCGAAATCGCCGTCGCCGGGGCGGACGCCCTGGCGCAACGCGGCATCGGCGCCGCTGTGGTCTCAATGCCGAGCTGGGAACTGTTCGCCGAACAACCAGACGCCGTGCGTGAAGCGATCCTCGGCAGAGCGCCGCGGATCGCCGTGGAAGCCGCCGCGCGGCTCGGCTGGGATCGCTGGATCGGCGATGGCGGGATATTCATCGGCATGCGCTCGTTCGGGGCCAGCGCGCCGGCCGAGGACCTCTATCCGCATTTCGGCATTACCAGCGACGCGCTGGTCGAGGTGGCCATGCGCCTCGTCGAGCGCCGGGCGGTACCGGCATGACGCTAATCGAGGACGGCACCGGGCTCAGGCTTCCCGACATTAGTGACGCGAGCGTTTCCGGCAAGACCGTGCTGGTCCGCGCCGATCTCAATGTTCCGGTGCAAAACGGCAAGGTGACCGACCGGACACGGATCATCCGCTTTGCTCCCACCATCTCAGCGCTGCTCGCCCGCGGCGCCAGCGTAGTGGTCATCACCCATCTAGGGCGCCCCAAGGGCGTCGCCAACCCGGTGCTGTCGGCCGCCCCGGTGGCCGAGGCACTGGCCGAGGAACTCGGACAGACTGTGCGCTTCGTTCCCGATTGTGTGGGCGCGGTCGCCGAAGCGATGACCCGCTCGCTGCCGCAAGGCTCGGTGGCGATGCTGGAAAACCTACGCTTCCACGCTGGCGAGGAACACGACGACCGCAGTTTCGCGCTGCTGCTTTCGGTGCACGGGGACATTTACGTCAATGATGCATTTTCCTGTTCGCACCGCGCCCATGCCTCGACCCACGCCATCGTGCCGCTTATGCCGGCTTACGCAGGACCATCGCTGCTCGCTGAGGTCGCAGCCTTGACGCAAGCGCTAGATGCGCCGACTCGCCCGATGGCGGCTCTGGTGGGCGGGGCCAAGATCTCGACCAAAATCGGCGTGCTGCTGCACCTGGTCGGCAAGGTCGAACGGCTCATTGTCGGCGGCGGCATTGCCAACACGTTCCTGGCGGCCCTGGGTCATAACATGGGGCGTTCGCTCTACGAGCCGCACGCCATCGGCGTAGCAAAGCGCGTACTCGCGACCGCTCGCCAGCGCAGCTGCGAAATCATCCTGCCCTCCGATCTGGTTGTCGCCCGCGAATTTTCGGCTGATGCGCCGCGCCAGGTGGTCGAGGCCAGCGCCATCCCTTCCGACACAATGGCGCTCGATGTCGGCCCAATGACCCAGTCGCGCCTGTTCGCGGCGCTGGAAGCGAGCCGGACGCTGTTGTGGAACGGCCCGCTCGGCGCCTTTGAACTCCGCCCCTTCGGGGAGGGAACCTTTGCCGTCGCCCGCAAGGCGGCGCAACTGACAGCCACCGGACGACTGATCAGCATAGCAGGCGGCGGCGACACCGCCGCGGCCCTGGCCGCCGCAGGCGTTGCCGAAAACTTCTCCCATCTGTCGACGGCCGACGGTGCCTTTCTCGAATGGATCGAGGGGCGGAGCCTGCCGGGCATCGAAGCGCTCAATTCACGCAACATAGTCCTGGAGGAATCCTGAGATGGCCCGCATTACGCTCCGTCAGTTGCTCGACCACGCCGCTGAGCACAGTTATGGGGTGCCTGCCTTCAACATCAACAACATGGAGCAGGGCCTCGCCATCATGGAGGCGGCGCGCGACGTCGATGCGCCCGTCATCCTGCAGGCCAGCCGCGGGGCCCGCTCCTACGCCGGCGACATCATGCTCGGCAGGATCATCGATGCGCTTGAAGAGATGTTTCCGGCCATTCCGCTGTGCATGCACCAGGACCACGGCAACAACGTCGCGACCTGTCTCAGCGCTATCCGCCATGGGTACACTTCGGTGATGATGGACGGCTCTCTCAAGGAGGACGCCAAGACGCCATCGGACTATGATTACAATGTCGGCATCACGTCAGAAGTCTCACGCCTCGCCCATATGGTGGGCGCCTCGGTCGAGGGCGAGATCGGTGTGCTCGGCAGCCTCGAAACCGGCGAGGGCGAGGCCGAGGACGGTGTCGGCTTTGAAGGCAAGCTCGGCCGCGACAAGCTCGTGACCGATCCCTCCGAGGCCGTTCGCTTCGTTGCCACCACCAAAGTCGACGCGCTCGCGGTGGCCATCGGTACGAGTCACGGCGCCTACAAGTTCACCCGCGAGCCGAGCGGCGAGGTGCTGGCAATGGACGTTATCGAGAAGCTGCACGAGCTGCTGCCTAATACGCATCTGGTGATGCACGGTTCATCCTCGGTGCCCAAGGAGTGGCAGGAAGTGTTCAACTCGCATGGCGGCCGGATGCGCGAGACCTGGGGCGTGCCGGTTGAAGAGATCGTCCGCGGCATCAAACACGGCGTGCGCAAGATAAACATCGACACCGATTTGCGCCTCGCTGCGACCGCTGCCTTCCGCAGGGCCGGCGCCACCGATCCAACCGAATTCGATCCCCGCAAATTCCTTCGGCCGGCCATCGACGCGATGCGCAAGGTTTGCCGCGAGCGATTCGAGGCGTTCGGCACGGCGGGACATGCCGCCTCGATAACCCCAATCCCAATGGATGAAATGGCCAAGCGCTATGCTTCGGGAAGTCTCGATCCGCGCGCTTCGGTGCAGCAGGCCGCCTGAGGGCTAGCCACAAAGGAAGAGCTGATGGACGACAAGATCACTACAACTGACGCAAAGACCACCACCGAGATTCGCGGCAAGGAACGCTACAAGGCAGGCGTGCTCAAATATGCCCAGATGGGTTATTGGGATGGCGATTACGAACCCAAGGCCACTGATATTCTGGCCCTCTTCCGCATCACCCCGCAGGAGGGAGTCGACCCCATCGAGGCGGCCGCCGCGGTCGCCGGCGAAAGCTCGACCGCGACCTGGACCGTGGTGTGGACCGATCGGCTCACCGCTGCCGACCAGTATCGTGCCAAGGCCTACAAGGTCGAGCCGGTGCCCAACAATCCGGGCCAGTTCTTCTGCTACGTGGCATACGATCTGATCCTGTTCGAGGAGGGCTCGATCGCCAACCTCACCGCCTCGATCATCGGCAACGTCTTCTCGTTCAAGCCGCTGAAGGCAGCGCGTCTCGAGGACATGCGACTGCCCGTCGCATACGTGAAGACCTTTAAGGGGCCGCCTACGGGCATCGTCATGGAACGAGAGCGCCTCGACAAGTTCGGGCGTCCGCTGCTCGGCGCCACCACCAAGCCCAAGCTAGGTCTCTCCGCCAAGAACTACGGCCGTGTCGTCTATGAAGGTCTCAAGGGCGGCCTCGACTTCATGAAGGACGACGAGAACATCAACAGCCAGCCCTTCATGCACTGGCGCGACCGCTTCCTGTGGTGCGCCGAGGCGGTGGCCAAGGCCAGCGCCCAGACCGGCGAGATCAAGGGCCACTACATGAACGTGACGGCCGGTACGATGGAGGAAATGTACCGTCGCGCGGAGCTCGCCAAGGAAGTGGGCTCGGTCATCGTGATGGTCGATCTGATCATCGGCTACACCGCCATCCAGTCTATGGCCGAGTGGTGCCGGCAGAACGACATGATCTTGCATCTGCACCGCGCCGGCCACGGCACCTATACCCGCCAGAAGAGCCACGGCATCTCGTTCCGCGTCATCGCCAAATGGATGCGGCTCGCCGGTGTCGATCACATCCATGCCGGCACCGCGGTCGGCAAGCTTGAGGGCGACCCGGCCACCGTGCAGGGCTACTACAATGTGTGCCGCGAACTGAAGAACGAGATCGACCTGCCACGCGGTATCTATTTCGAGCAGGAGTGGGGAGACATCAAAAAGACCATGCCCGTGGCCTCTGGAGGCATCCACGCCGGTCAGATGCACCAGTTGCTGCACCTGTTCGGCGACGACGTCGTGCTGCAGTTCGGCGGCGGCACCATCGGTCACCCGATGGGCATCCAGGCCGGCGCTCAGGCCAACCGCGTCGCGCTCGAGGCTATGGTGCTCGCCCGCAATGAGGGCCGCGACCTCCTCAATGAGGGATGGGACATCCTGCGCGCCGCCGCCAGGTGGTCGAAGCCTGTGGAAGCCGCGCTCGATACCTGGGGCAACATCTCGTTCAACTATCAGTCGACCGACACGTCGGACTACGCCCCGACCACGGCCGTCAGCTACTGACAACCAGACTGGAGACAATCATGCGTATTACCCAGGGGGCCTTCTCGTTCCTGCCCGATCTCGACGACGACCAGATTTCGCGGCAAGTCGAATACTGCCTCGAAAACAACTGGGCCATCGGCGTCGAATACACCGATGACCCGCACCCGCGGAACTATCTGTGGGAGATGTGGGAGAACCCCATGTTCGACCTTCGGGACGCCGCCGGCGTGATGATCGAGGTCCGCAACTGCCGCAAAGCCCATCCGGACTCCTACATCCGCATCAACGCCTTCGATTCGACTCGCGGCTTCGAGAC
>JAYVMK010000573.1:0-8368 GCA_043758995.1 Lichenibacterium sp.
GCAGCTATGACGTCATAGGTCTACGCGCACGGGCTCGCGAAATAACCCATGATAATTTTCTGATTTCGGCCGCAGCGGTCTTCCCCGGGTCTCTCCAGAACCGAGAGAGCCCGGGGGGAACCATCAGCATCAAGGTTCGCTGCCCCAGAATCCGCCTAGACGTCTCGCCTAAAATAGATTGAGAACGTTGCGTCATTGTGACGGAGCGAGGCGCATGGAACGATTGTCAATGGCTACGAGGCCATACTCACCAAACTCTTGACATAGAGCCAAAGTATGAATGTGCTCGCCAAGCACCATTGCGCTTCGGCTCTTTGTCTTTTGCAGACTTATAGGTATGCCTACGCATGCCGGCGGTCATATTGATTAATTCCTGGTTCGCTGCCCGCCTGAAGTTGCGGGCAGCGAACCATGCGCATTTAGCGATAGACCGATGACACGGCCGGTGCCATCGGGGTTGCGACCGCAGGAACTGCTTGGTGGTGTGAAATCGCGCGTCCTGCGACGCAGCCGGCTGCGGCCCCAAGGAGGCCGTGATGAGCCACATGGCCGGCCAGGCCGCCTACGATCGCGCCCTTGATGCACCCGCGCGCCTGCGCAGCGGGCGCTGAAAGCAAGGTTGCCGCGCAAAGGACCGAGACCATTAAGTTACGCATAGTTTTGATTCTCCGGGAGAGTGTACAGGCTCTGAAGTTGAGGTCCATCTCACTATCGTCATAGATAGAATCTCGATCATGACTGGCAAGGGACCCCAGCATCTTCGTCGCATCATTTGACGTGTTTGATGACCAGGCAAGTAATAGGCTTCAGGTACTAGGTCACGGTCGGCTGAGTAATGTGGTTCACGATCCTGTGCCGTAACCAGACCTCGTCAACGATCCAGTTACGAGGCTGCAGCCTCATCTTTGAACGTTCCGCAAAACTTCCTCGAAGGCTTTTCGGCAAGGCACGGTCAGCGAAGCCCGCTAGACCGAAGGAACAGGTAGGCACCTCGCCTGGCGCGGCTCTGCACGCAGCCTCACAGCGTCCTCCTTGCGTTAGTACATCCACTGCTAGAGCTTTGTCGGAGAAACGATCGCGCCGTCCTCACCGCCAGGCTTTGCACCGACGTCGCCGAGAAAACCTGCTTGGCATGGTCCAGGTTCGCACGTTGAGAGTTGAGTCAGCGGTCGAACCTGGGTCCAACCGTGACGTTGTTCGTTCCTGACCGCTTCGGCGACCGAGATGAGATTAGGCTTTCGTCCAGCGGCGTATGGCCTCGGCGGCTGCAATGCCCAGCATGGCCTTACCGTCGACCGACTTGACCAGGTCGACGGGCAGCAGGTGGTGCTGGCCGCTCGAAGCCGGGTCCATACGCTTCAGCTTCATCATGCCGCTATCGACACGGTCAATGATGCCGACGTGCACCCCGTCCGATCCCACGACCTCGATGTCCTTGACCAGCCGCGTGGCGAAGCTGCTCGAGCCTGTCGCGGCGGTGCCGACGGTACGCCCGTCCTCAATGTCGACTTTGGTGCTGCGAACAGTGTCGCGGACGGTTTCTGTCCGGTCCGATACGTCCTTACGAATACCGATCTCCTCGACGACGCGAGCCGTCTTGCCGACAACCGCCTCTTCGCCGATTTCCTCCAGCTCGATCGTGCGCTCCTGGAAGGCATCTGCGCCGAGCGCCGCGATAGGGCGATCGACAACACGGCGATCCACCGTGACAGTCTCGTCGCGCAGAGTTACGTCCTCCGATACTTGGTTCTCAACCAAGTAGGTGTGCAGGCGCACTTTGCCGCGGCTAACGGCGCGCTTGCCCACGTTGAGACGCTCCTCAACAACCTGAAGGACGTCTTCCGAGCTTCGGCCAACGCCAGCCACGCCGGAGACTGCCGGTACTGTCTCGGTGAGCACGGGAGCCTTTACGGCGGTTTCCGTGGTGACGACCTTGGCGGTAGGAGCGGTGCCGGCCATTGCCAGGCTGGTCGCACCGGCGCTGGAGGCGCCTGATGCAGCCATCCCGCCCCCCGTCCAGCCCTCGCTGCGCCAAGTCTCCTCGTGCTGGTCGAGGTCGATGGATCCGTGCTCCTCAAGGATGACGATGGAGGGCTCGAGCTGAGCGTCAGTGACACGAGCCGTCAGCAGAATGTTGCCTCGCCGTACGCCTTCGGCGTAGGTGCCATGGTCTTCTGTATCGCCAAACATTTCCTCGAGCGAAGCCCAGAATCCGGTCCTTTTCGGCGTTGACGCGGTACCTGGGGCAGAGCCAATCGAGCTATATTCGTCGCGCGCGGTTTCCGGCGATACCGTGATGTCCGAGGCGGGCACGCCGGACTGGCGCAGCTTGTCGGCGGCGCGATCGGCGTAGTCCCGGCTTTGGTAAAATGCCGTGATCGTGTGCATCTGCAGATTGGGGATCATAGAGCTTTCCTTTGGGAACGGAGGATACCAGCGTCTCAGCGATGTCGGTGGACGGTCCTGGACGCCGAACTCATCTCCCGAACGGAACGTGCGCCGTTCGGGAATCTCGTATCAGCGAGCTGGGTTCACTCGGCTGGGGTGCCGCGCACTCGGACGTTGCGGATGAACTGCGCCGTGACGGTTGGGTCGACGGTGCCCGACTTGCCCCCGAACCAGGACGCGACCGCGCCGAGGATCAAGGCGAGGCTGCCTAGCAGAGCGCCGCGGGACACGGTCTTGGCGGCGGTATCGGCCGTCTCGGCCGCCTTCTGCTTGGCCTGTGCCGCCTTATCCCGGAACTGCGTCTCGTAGGCGGAGACTCGGGCACGGGCTTGATCGATCGGCATGCCCTGCGACTTTGACATCGCCTGGGCAACTTTCTCGCGGGCATCGGCAACCTGAGCGTCGTCACCCGTCATCATGGCCTTAGCCAACGATGTCGTAGCGTCCTTCATATTGCCCGGATCATTAGCAGGCGGGGAAGAGAGGGCCTGCTGCATGGCGCCGACTGGGTCGGTACCTTGTGAAAGAACCGGGACGGCGGTCTGGGCCGCGGAGCCGACGGCGTGGCCGACGCCGCCGATAGCACCACTGACCGTGTTGAAGGCGCCTCCGATAAGGCCGCCAACGGCCGTGCTAAGGAGGTAGAAGACGACCAGCGTGGTCAAGGCCCAGGACGTCAACCCGTGCCAGGCGCCTGTTGAAGCCTTGGGCCGGCCCGACAGACGGCTCGCGACGTATCCGCCGACAAAGGCCGCGATGATGCCGGACAACGCCCACCAGAGGCCTGCGCCGATGGAGAAGCCACTGGCAGACGGGTTATCTCCGGTCATTGGGTTCAGGGTCGAAGCCCCGATGCCGATGCCGATCAGGTTAAGAATGAGTTGCGTCACAAGCCCGGCGACGACGCCGGCCAGCACGCCACCCCAGGACACGTTGTTGACGAGGATCGTACGAGCATCGTCAGCAGGGCTGACCGGCGAGAGGTTTGCCTCGTCAAGGTTGCCGTCGCCGCGCATTCGGTCAGTAATAGTGGTCATCGGCATGGATCCGTCCATTGGTCGAGCGTCAGGGCGTCCCAACCAAATGGCGGGAGGACAGGAACTCGGGATGTGAGAGGTGTCTTTGTGCTGTCGCCGTAGCTCGTGCCCATCCTGGGAACCGGCGCTGGTCGGTGACGCGATCCTAACCAGTGACGTCTATCGAGGATGCGCTGCAATATTGCCAACCGACTATGCACCGACGCATTTCGGCCTTGATCAGGCCGGGAGGAAGGCTCCCACAACGTCGGCGATGAAGGTGGACACCGCGCGGATGCGCGGCGTCGCGCGACTGTCCTTGTGGATCAAAATGCACACGTCAGCGGGCGGAGGCGGTATCGGCGTCTCCAGTCTCGTCAGGGACGGATCGAGGTCTGCCCTGAAGCAGGCAAGGCAAGCCAGGCCCCCACCACTGCGGGCCGCGACGACCAGCGTCTCATGACTGCTGGTCTGCAGCCCCGGTCGGGCGTTCGGGGCCAGCTCGGCGGTCCATCGTTCCTGATCGTCGCCGTCGACGTCGTCCATCGAGGTCATCAGGCGATGGCCAGTGCACCCAACCGCAAAGTCCGGCATGCCTTGCCGCTGCAGGTAAAGCGGCGAGGCGTACAGACCGAAAGCCATACGTCCGACCCGCCTAGCGACGAGATCGTTGCGGTCCGAGGGTGCCAGGCGAACCGAGATGTCAGCTTCGCGCATCGCGAGGCTGATTCCCAAGGGATTGGGGACGAGTTCAACCTGAATGTCCGGGTGGAGATTCTGAAGCGCGATGAAGCAGGGTGCCAGAACGTGGACGGCCAGCGTCTCCGTGCATGAGACCCGAACCACGCCTTGTAGCTTGGCGTCATGGCCCGCAACGTTCCGTTCCACCGCCAGCGCTTCAGCCTCGACCCGCTCCGCCTGACCCCGTACACCCTCGCCAGCAAGCGTCAGGCGGTAACCTTCCGGCGTCCGGTGCAGGAGCCGTACGGAGAGGTTGGCTTCGAGAGACGCGAGCCGTCGCCCAACAGTTGATTGGGCGACGCAGAGGTCCTTTGCCGCTGCGGTGAGATTGCCGTGCCGGGCCACGGCCAGGAAGAAGCGCAGGTCATCCCAATCCAGCATCTGCTACCCCATGCATTTTAGCGGACCTGGAAACCATTTTTGCTTACGTGTTTTGATGAACCCCAACTGTTGGTGAAACGATCCCCTCCCGCTCTGGAAACAATGAAGTGACGGAAAACTTCGACCATCAGTCAACGTCGACTTCGACCGACGACGCGTACGCCATAACCGCTCATTCGTCGTCGTCTCGACCCGACCAGCTTCAAACGTTACGCTGCCGCACGGTTGCGGCCGGACGTTTCGGTCAGAAGCACCACGTACGCGACCTGCCGCCCATCAAGGATGCGGGTCACCGTGCAGACCCTGAGACGCTGATTGTCGAGGACGAGCAGCCTCACCCCTCCGAGATGCTGCTTATCGCTCTCGGGGCGTGCCTCAGCGCTAGCATTCAGGCCAACGCAGTAGCGCGGGGCATTCCGGTCCGCTCTCTCGAAATTCACACAAGCGGGCAGGTTGATCAGTCCGCCCTCTGGGGCACGGGCGAACGACGAGCCAGACCGCTCGGCTTCCAGACTATCTCGATCAACGTGGACATCGACGCCGACGCCCCGACTGACGCCCTCAAGTCCCTGGTCGACTATGCCGTGCTGTGGTCGCCGGTGGCGAACACGCTGCATGATCCCGTGAACATCGACGTCGCGGTTGTGTCGAAGACGCTTCAGAATCCGTAGTGCTAGCGCTGGTCCTTGTGGCAACGCTGGCACTCGACGTGCGCTAGGACCGTCTCAGCCCTTCCGTGCCGGTGGGCACGGCCGATCTAGCGCACACGGGATGTGCTAGTCGTGCATATAATCTCAGCGCGGCGAAGGTCCTCAACAAGGCCATAAACCGAAGTCAGTTCATTGATTTCACGCCGGCAACTTCCGACATATCGCTGTCTAAGATGCACTCTCGCGCGGTTGAGTACCGACCGCGACCAAACCAGTTCGACGGAGCTTTGGCCGCCTTGCTAGCTGCGGCCCCACAAAAACGCGAGAGGTCAGGCCTGCTCGTCCTGCCGGGCATACTGCCAGTAGAGGAAGCGCTGGCCGATCCGGCGGAAGGGCGCGAAGGCATGGCCCGGTAGCGCGCCGCGAAAGATCGGCACGGCGGGATCGCCCGCGGGCTTACCGGCCACGAGCGCCGCCATGCGGCGGCCGGCCTGGGCCGAGTAACTGACCCCATTGCCGCCGTAGCCCAGCGCGTAAAACAGCGCCCGGCCGGACTCCGGTTGCACGATGCGGGGCATCATGTCGTGGCTGACGTCGACCCAGCCCCACCAGGAATAGTCGATCTCGACATGGGCGAGGCTGGGGAACTTCGCCCTCAATCCTCCGAGGAGCAGGTCGAGGTGCTTCGCATTACCGGCGTCCGATCCCGTGATGGCGCTGCGGCTTCCGATCTGCAGGCGATTGTCGGGAAGCAGCCGGTAGTAGTGACGGAGCGTGCGGGTATCGGTGATGACCTGGCGGGTGAGGAAGTTGGCCGAGGCGATCTCGTCGGTCGTGAGCGGGCGCGTCACGACCGAATTCGACAGGATCGGCATGATCCGATTGCGCAGCTTGGGGTCGAGCCACTGCCCGGTGTAGCCGCCAGTCGCGATCGCGACGGCCCGCGCCCTGATGGTCCCGCCAGGGGTCCGCACCCGGAACGCGGTGCCGTCACGCACGATGGCCGTCACCGGGCTCGCTGTGTGGACCCTGGCGCCCGCGGAGCGCGCCGCCGCGAGATAGCCGAAGGCGAGTTTGGCCGGATGGACACCGATGCCGAGCGGCTCGTGCAGGGCGCCGTGGGCGCCTTCCTCGGCGACCCAATCGCGGCGGAGTTCCTCGACCGGCACCATCCGGGTGCGATAACCGAAGACCCGATTGCAGACCTCGGATTCGGCTGACAGCTTCTCGAACATGCGCGGCCGGTGCGCCACGTAGAGGTGGCCGCCCGGCTGCGGGTCGCACGGGAACTCGCGGGTCAGGTCTGCGAAAAGTTCGAAGCCCTCGCGGATCTCGGCGTGTAGCTTCAGCGCCGTCTCCTCGCCCCACCGGGCGATCCATTGTGAGCGGTTGAGCCGCCCGGACGCGTTCTGGCCCTGACCTCCGTTGCGCGTGGAACAGCCCCAGGCGACGCGGTTAGCCTCGAGCACCGTCGCTTTGATGCCATGCTCCCGCGCGAGGAACAGCGCGCAGGCGAGGCCGGTGAACCCCGAACCGACGATGACCACGTCGGCGTCGCGATCGGACAGGACGGGCCCGTCGTCCGGTGGGGGCGGTCCCGCCGACGCAACCCAGTAGGTTGGTGCGTAGTCGCGATTGCGACCAGGCCCGTGGTCCACCAGGGGATCGTAGGCAGGATCGTAAGGCTCGGCGGGAACGATCGGCAGCGAGACTTCCAGGTTCATGGGGGACTTTCCTGCTCAGGCGGCCGTGCTGCCGACCGGGGGGATCATGGGCCTGTCTTTGCGGAACGCACTCTTCGACGCGATCCGATCGCCGTCGAAGGTGAATAGGTCCAACCCTTCCGCTTCGACGCGAGACCCGTCTAAGCGGGTGCCGGTGAAGAGCCATTCCGTCATCCCGCCGTCAGGGAAGATGCGGGACTGGCGAACGGTCCATCGAACGTCCGGCATCTCGGTCCACACCGCCTCGAACACCGCTCCTATGGCGTCCAATCCTTCGACCTTGCGGCCGGCCGCCGTCGATCCGGCGGCGGTGAAAAACACGGCATCGGGCGCGAAACACGCCATGACGCCAGCAATGTCATGCTTGTTGAACGCGTCGAAGAGGCGGTCGAGCGTGGCTTTGCGAGCGTCCATGAAACCCTGTCACTCAGTCGGCGAGTAAAACCGTCGGGGCTAGCCGACAAACTCTCGCAGTGTCGGAAGAGGACATGCCAGCGCTCCGCGAGGCCTCGGTAGGTCCAGATGCGGAACGATGGCCGACCAGTCCCGAGACGCTACCGTCTAGAATGAACAAATAGACGGCGTTCCGGCGTCATAACGGGCAGTGACAACGATTTTTGCGGCGTGTTTACTCAGTCTTGTGCCCAAGCGTACGGTTTGTGATGGAAGATAAGAGTATTGGGTCCAGAGCGCCTGGAAATACGCCGTGTCTGGACCACTAGGGCGGTCTGAAACCTGCTTTAGCATCACGACGGTGAGGGCCGATCGCCGCGGTGTCGGGCCGACGACAGAAGGATCTCCTGACATGCGCGTTCGTCTCCATCCTAACAGTGTCACGGCAGCAGCGGCGCTGGGCGTACTGGCGGTTTTCGGGGCGTCGCCCGCCATCGCGGCCGATAAGGAAGTAACCTTCGCCTACCAGGACATGGTGGTGCCGTTTCGCGTGATCATGGAGAGCGGCGCGATCGAGAAGGCTACTGGGTACAAGATCACCTGGCGCAAGTTCGGCGGCGGCGGCGACGTGATCCGCGCCATGGCGTCCGGCAACGTCGCCCTTGGCGAGGCGGGGTCGAGCCCCATCGCGGCCGCAGCCTCGCAGGGCCTGCCGATCGAACTCTTCTGGATCCTCGACGACATCGCCGACGCCGAGCAACTCGTGGCGCGCGTCGGATCGGGCGTGACGGACGTGAAATCCCTCAAGGGCCACACGGTGGCGACGCCCTTCGTGTCGACCTCCCATTACCAGCTCATGTACGCGCTGCAGAAGGCCGGGCTCGGCGCCAAGGACGTCAAGGTGCTGAACATGCGCCCGCCCGAGATCGCGGCTGCCTGGGAGCGCGGCGACATCGACGCGACCTTTATCTGGGATCCGGTGCTCGCCAAGGTGAAAGCCAACGGCTTGGTGATC
>JAYVMK010000574.1:0-3519 GCA_043758995.1 Lichenibacterium sp.
GGCAACCAGGGGTCGGGTGTAGATCAGCGACTGGCCATCCTCGATGATGGTGCCCCAGCTCGCTTCCGGCGGCTGCACGCCGATGGAGAGGAACGACAGCGCGCTCTCGGTCAGCATGTTTAGCGCCATCATCAGCGGCGCGAAGACGATCAGCGTCGTCATGACGTTGGGCAGAACGTCGAGGAGCAGGATACGCAGGCGCGGGACGCCGAGGCCCTCGGCCGCCAGCACGAACTCGCTCCGTTTGAGCTGCAGGACCTGCCCGCGGATCGGCCGCGCCACATAGGGAATGTAGATGATCCCGATGATCACGATGGGCAGCAGCAGGCTCGACGAACTGATCGTGATGGGGCCGAGGACCAGTCCGCGGCCGATCGTGACGATGGAGAGCGAGATCGCCAGGAGGTAGACCGGGAAGGCCCAGAGGACATCGAGGAGCCGGGACAGAACCGCGTCGACCAGGCCGCCGAAGAACCCCGCCACGATGCCGAGAATGGCGGCGGCCACCAGCGTGATGAGCGTGGCGCCGCCCGCGATGACGAGCGAATTCTGGCCGCCGTAGAGCAGGCGAGCCATGACGTCCCGACCCTGGCCGTCGGCACCCATGAAATAGTGACCGGTCCATGTCGGCCCGATGGGTGTCGTGCCGAGCCCGAGCCCGCCGGTATCGGCCTGGATCACGTCGACGGTTTCGCCATTGACGGTGACGGAGCCGCTGAGGTTCGACGTGAACGGGTCGGTCTCGGAGACATGCGCGGCATAGAAGGGCGCCGCGAGCGTGCAGAGGACGATCAGCACGAGCCCGGCGAAGGCCGCCACGGCGGCCTTGTCCTGAAGCAGCTTGCGGAAGGCCGTGGCCCAGGGGCCGCGGCTGGAGGTTCCGCGGTCCCGGGCGCCAGGACCGGTCGCGAGAGGCACCGCCGTCACGGCGGTCGAGTCCATATCCGGAACCGAAACAGTCAATTCACCTGCCTCATACGCATCCTGCGTCACTGACGATCGAAGCTGAAGAGGCCTCCTTCACCCGAAGCATGGTGAAGGAGGCGCTAACGGCACCGTTTAGACGTCAGATCACTTCACCCAGGCCTGGGAGAAGAGGAAGTGGATCTGGTCCGAGTAGGTGAAGTTGCCGACATGCGACGCCACGAAGTCGACGCGCTTCGGCTGGAATAGCGCGGCGGCTGCGGCGGAATCCGTCACCTCACGGTCGACTTGAGCCCAGAGCTTGTCGGCGGCTGGGCGGTCGGTCACCGCCGTGGTGGCGGCCTTCTTCATGTCGTCGTCGATCTTCTTGTCGCAGAAGCCCGCGATGTTGATCGAGGAGTCGGATCCCTCATGGAACGACGCGCAGGAGAACAGAACGGACAGGAAGTCCGACGGCGCAGGGTAGTCCTGGTACCAATCGGTGACCGAGACCTGCACTTTGTTGTTGGTGTTCTGAATGTAGGTGAACTGGATATTGTGGGAGACGATCTTCAAGTCGACGTCGTAGCCGAGATCACGCAGCAGGCTCTGCATGTAGGTGGCGATCGACTTCGGAATGGCCTTGTCGTCACCGATGAGAGTGATCTTGGCGCCCTTGGTGCCGGATTCCTCGATCAGCTGCTTGGCCTTGGCCATGTCGGGCGCGGTCCATTTCTGGCCGGGGTTCTGCGTGAAGGGGCAGTAATCCTCGTGACCCGCCATGCCGACGGGCAGTTGCTGGCAGAGCGTGGACGCGAGGTTCGGGCCGCCGAAGAGGCCCACCAGCGCCTTGCGGTCGATGGCATAGGCCACCGCTTGGCGCGCCTTGATGTTGTTGAAGGGTGCCAGGTTCACGTTCATCGGCAGGTAGTAATAGGCGAGCAGCGTGTGCACATGCACCTGCTTCGGATATTTGGTGCCGAGTTCGCTGAGGCGATCGGTCGGGACGTCGTCGAAGGTCCAATCCGCCTGGCCGTTGGCGACGGCCGTGACACCCGCCTGGTCGTCGAGGCCGAAATTATAGTCCATCGCGTCGACAAAGCCGTCGGGTTGGGCGTCGACGCTGAACTGCTTGAAGTAGGGATTGCGGACGATCTTCATGCCCCGATCGGGATTATAGCTCTCGATCATGTAGGGGCCGGTCGCGGCCGCCGGCGTGGTGCCGAGATCCTTGGAGGCCGTGTCGGCCGGCAGAATTGACCCGTGGACGGCCGAAAGCTTGTAGAAGAAATCGGCGTCGGGCTCCGTCAAGTGGACCGTGACGGTGCCGGCCTTGTCGTCGCCGATCACGCCGTCCTTCAGCGTGCAGGTGGCCGGCGTCTTCAGGCACTCGTCGGCGCCCACGATGCCGTTGAAGAAGGTGCCGGCCGTGGGGCTCGTCACTTTGAAGATGCGCTGGAAGGTTGCCACGACGTCCGAGGGCGTCACATCCTTGCCGGTCGAGAATTTCACACCGGAACGAAGCTTGAAGACGTAGGTCTTGCCGCCGTCCTGAGGAGCCGGGATGGCCTCGGCGAGATCGGGGACGACTTCGTTCGAATCCTTGCCCTCGACCTTCTTGAAGGTCACGAGCCCGTCGTTCGTGAGGTAGAGGAGCTGCCAGAACTCCGCCTCGTAGTTGATCTGCGGATCGATCGTGCCGGCCGAGCCATGGGCGTTCAGCTTCAGTGTTCCGCCCCGGTGCAGCTTCATCAGCTCGGCGCGATCGGGCGCCGCATGAGCCCCCGAAGCCGCCAGGGTCAGCGCCAGAGCGCTCGTGGTCAGCAAAGTCTTCAAACCCATCGTGTTTCCCCGGCCGATCGTGGCGACCCCACAAAGAATCGCATCATTGCCTAATTTTCAATCATATCGCCTGAGGAAGCCACTCACCATATCCATGCAGGCGCGACGTTCCTCGACGTGAGGCATGTGGGACGAGTCGGGAAAGACCGTCCACCGCACATCGGGGATGAGGTCGGCGAAGGGTTGAACCGTGGCGAGCGTGGCTTCGTCATGCTGGCCCGAGATCAGCAAGGTTGGTGCCACGATGGCGGGCAGGCGGTCGATGACGCTCCAGTCGCGCAGCGTGCCGATGACATGGAATTCGTTGGGGCCGTTCATCGTCGCATAGACGGTCGGATCCGACGCCATGGCGGCGAAGGTGCGCGTCACCTCCTCGGGCCAGGGGTCGAGCCGGCAGACATGGCGACGATAGAAGGCCTGGGTGGCGGCCTCGTATTCGGGATGCGCCGTCGTGCCCGCCGCCTCGTGGCGTAGCAGCGCCTCCTGAACGTCGGGCGGGAGGGAGAGGCGCAGCCGGTTCGCTTCCGCGACCCAGAGCGCCATGGAGGCGGGCGAGTCCGCGATCACCAATCCACGAAGACCCGGTGGCCGGCGGACCGCATGTTCGGAGCCCAGCATGCCGCCCCAGGATTGCCCGACGAGATGATAGCGAGCCGCGATCCCGAGATGGGCGAGCAGGTTGTCGAGTTCGGCCAGGAACAGGTCGATGGTCCAGAAGTCCGCCCCGCTATCGGGCAGGTGGGTCGAGCGGCCGTTGCCGATCTGGTCGTAATG
>JAYVMK010000575.1:0-2857 GCA_043758995.1 Lichenibacterium sp.
GGCTTCTCGCGGCCGATCACCAGGCCGCCGATATAGCTCGCCGTCCGGTCGATCACGAACCAGGTCTCGTGCGCCGCCTCGACGACGGACGCCCCGAGACCGAGCCGCACGTTGCGAACGTCGGCCGGGTCCGTCGAGGCACTCACGCCGAGAACGCCGATGTTCGAGGTTCCGAGTGGATTCTTGACGTCGCGCCGTTCGGGCGTCCCAATCAATGACAGATCCTGGCCACCGCGCTCGATCCCGAAGCTGAGAGGCACGCCGCTCGAGACGCTGACGATCTTCTGCATGTCGACGAAACTGTCGATCGGGCGGCCATCGATGGAATGGACCACGTCGCCCGCTGCGAAGCCCGCCTTTTCGGCGGCGCTGCCCGCCACGACGGACGCCACGCGCGGCAGCAGGATGCTGCGGCCTTCGACATAGAAGAGGCCGGACAGGATGACGAGCGCCAGGATGAAGTTGGCGATCGGTCCCGCCGCCACAACGGCGGCGCGCTCGTAGACGGGCTGCGCCGTGAAAGTCCTGGCGCGCTCGGCCTCCGGCATGGCGGCGATGGCATCGCTTGGCCCGGCACTCGCGGCATTCATGTCGCCGTGAAACTTGACGTAGCCGCCGAGCGGAATTGCGGCCACCCGCCAACGCGTGCCGTGGCGGTCTGTCCGGGCGAAGAGCTCAGGCCCGAACCCGATGGAGAACACATCCACCTGCACGCCGCACCAGCGCCCGACCAGGAAGTGGCCGAGTTCGTGAAAAAACACCACGACCGTCATGACGAAGACGAAGGGTACCAGCGTGTGAAGCAAGGTGAGGACGGGACCGAACAGCGACATCGAGTGCTCCCTCATCCCGGTCGACCACAACCCATGCGGGTCGTCGGCCGGCCGGAATGGTTACCAGACCGTTACTCTCACATGTCGGAACCCTCAATGTAAGAGAGCCGCAGCCCTTTCTCTCGCAACATGGTCAACGGCCAGGGCCTCGCCAATGTCGGAGGGCGTGGCCGCCTCGCCCTGACTGTTGGCCGCCTGACACACGGCCTCGACGATCCTTGCGATGTCGGAGAAGCCGATCCGGCGTGCCACGAAGGCGTCGACAGCGACTTCGTTCGCAGCATTGAACACTGTGGGGAGACCGCCTCCGGCCGCGAGCGCCGCCATGGCCACCCGCAACCCTGGGAAGCGGCCAAGGTCAGGCTTCTCGAACGTCAGGGAACCGACGGCAGCGAGGTCGAGCTTGCGGGCCCCGCTCTCGATGCGATGAGGATAGGTCAGGCAATGAGCGATCGGCACGCGCATGTCCGGCAGAGCGAGGCCTGCCGTCACGGATCCATCCGCGAACGAGACGAGCCCATGGACGACGGATTGCGGGTGCACCACCACGTCGAGCCGGTCGGCCGGCACACCGAACAGGTGGTGAGCCTCGATGAGCTCGAGTCCCTTGTTGATGAGACCGGCGGAATCGATCGTGACTTTGGGGCCCATGGCCCAGTTCGGATGTGCGAGGGCCTCGTCGAGCGTCGCCGCGGCGATCCGTTCGGCCGACCATTCCCGAAAGGGTCCCCCGGACGCCGTCAGCGTCATGCGCTCGATCGACCCCCAATCGGCGTCACCGAGCGCCTGGAAGATCGCATTATGCTCGCTGTCGAGCGGTAGCAGCGTCGCGCCATGGCGCTTCGCGGCCGCCATCACGGCAGCGCCTGCGCAGACCAGCGTCTCCTTGTTGGCCAGCGCAATGGTGCGCCCGGCCTCGATGGCGGCGAAGGTCGGCCGCATGCCGGCCGTACCCGCAATCGCCCCGATGACGAGATCGCAGGAGCGGCGCGCTGCCTCCTCGACCGCCTCGGCGCCGGCCGCGCAAGCGATGCCGGTCCCAGCGAGAGCCGCTTTCAGCGCCGTGTAGCCGTTGGGGTCGGCCAGAGCCGCGAAATCCGCACCCAGCGTCACCGCCATTTTGGCAAGAGCCGCGGCATCGCGGCCGCCCGCTATAGCGGCGACCTTGAAGGCCTTGGGGTGAAGCTTCAGGATCTCGGCCGTCGAGCGGCCGATCGAACCGGTGGCACCCAGGATCACAAGGGTCTTCGGAACCGCATCGGACGGGGCCGGAGCGAAGGTATGGTTCTGCGGCGCGGCGCGGCGCGATGTCATGTTGGTCCTCACCATTGAAGCAGCCCTGCCGCGGCCGCATCGGGCCCGAAGCGCCAAAGGCCGACGGCCGCCGCAAAGGCGGCGGCCGCGATGAATCCGTCCAGGCGATCCATGAGACCGCCGTGTCCCGGGATCATCGATCCCGCATCCTTGACCCCGAAGCGACGCTTCAGGGACGATTCGAAGAGATCGCCGGCCTGCGCCAAGGCCCCGCCCAACAATCCTGCCAGGATCAGGCAGACAACATTGTCGGAGCGCGGCGCAACGGCCAAGCCCAGCAAGGCGCCCGACAAGATCCCGACACCGAAACCGGACCAGGTCTTCGACGGCGACAGTCGGGGCGCGAGCTTCGGCCCGCCGATCGTACGCCCGCCAAAATAGGCCATCGTGTCGGTGCCCCAAACGACGGCGAAGAGCCACAGAACGATGGTCAGCCCGTCGAGGGACGACTGCCGCAGCAGCGGAACCGCAAGAGCCAACACGCCGGCATAGAGAGGGCCAAGGGCAGCGAGTGACCGCCGTCCTGCATTCGCCAGCAGCGCCGTCACGGCGGCCCCGAGCAGAAGGGCGAGAGCGGCGTGAGCGGGCTGACCACGAAAGACCAGCAGCGTGGACGCCGCGAGGGACGCCGCGCCCAGAAGAACGATAGGCGTACGCCGGGAGAGTCCGACGACGCCATGCCATTCCCACAGAACTGCAATCGCGGCGAG
>JAYVMK010000576.1:0-3936 GCA_043758995.1 Lichenibacterium sp.
GGGCCAGCAGGGCGCCAATGATGTCGCCACAGATACGCCCCTGGCATGGTCCCATGCCGCAGCGAGTCCAAGCTTTCACCTGGTTGACGCCGTCGGCGCCGTCCCGGGCGGCGGCCTCGATCTCAGCCCTCGTTACGTCCTCGCACCGGCACACAATGGTTTCCGGCGGAATGGCGTCAATTTGACCGGGCCGCAGCGCCATGAGGGAGGCCATCGCGCCGCCGAAGCGGCGCGCGCGCCTCGCCGAGAGTCTGAGCGCCTTCGTCAGCCGCTCATGCGCTTCCGCCGAGAGGACGCCAAGATCGCGCGCCGCCGCGAGACCCGCCAGCCGGCCGTCGAGCTCGGCCGCCGCGGCGCCAGTCAGTCCAGCGCCGTCGCCGACGGCGTAGAGGTTCGCTATGCTAGTGCGGAAGTCCGCATCGGTGCGCGGGCACCAGCCGCCCCGCCTATCATCGAAAACGTGCTCGGCGCGCAAGAGCCGAGTCACATCGATGGACGGCGTCAGACCGTGTCCGACAGCGACCGCGTCCGCGCTGAAGCCGCGCTCCCCACCTAGCATAGGGCGTCCGTCGGCGCCGACCGGCCCGACGACAATCTCGAGGCGCCCCTCGGCGCTCGGCCCGACACGGCGAACGCCGTTCCTCGACAGCAATGGAACGCCGGCCGCCTTGAGCCGGGCGACCCATCCCAGCCCTCGAGCCACAAGCTCGGGTCGGCTCAGAAGCTCTGGCCAGCGCGACAGCCATTCGCGTCGGGACGCGAGATCGACAACGGCTGCGACTTCGCCGCCCGCCTTGAGGATGGCCGCCGATACCGCGAATAGAAGGGGACCACAACCCGCCACCAGCGTTCGTCGCCCTGGCAGCATTTGTTGCGACTTCAGAAGGATCGTCACGCCGGCAAGACCCATGACCTTCGGTAAGGTCCAACCCGGAAAGGGCACAACGCGTTCTTGAGCGCCTGTCGCCGCTATGACCCCGCGCGACTTCCAGGACCGAGGGCCATCGGGCCCCACGGCGTCGACGCGGAAGCCGGGCGAGACGGACCACACCACGTGCTCGAATACTGCTTCGACGGGGCTGGCAGCCAAACGCTCACGCAGCGCGCGCCCGCGCCGCGCTTCAGACGAAGTGGGACCTTGACCAAAGGCGCCGGGAGGGGCCCGATACACCTGACCGCCGGCCATCGGCGCTTCGTCGACCAGGGTGACGGCCATGCCCAGCGCCGCCGCGCTAAGCGCGGCTTCAACCCCCGCGGGGCCGCCGCCGATGATGAGGAGGTCCGGCGCGCTGCTCACGGGATCGTTCCGACGACGAGGCCGCCGCGCACTTCGACGCGGCAGGCCGGTCGGCGCACGCCCGCGATTGTCACCGCGCATTCCTGGCAAAGTCCCATCCAGCAAAAGGCGCCGCGAGCCTGCGCGTCGCGCGGACTGAATCGCAAAGTGGCGATGCCGGAGGCCAGCAGCGCCGCAGCGACCGACTCGCCGTAATACGCCTCGACCGTTTGGCCCCTGAAAGTGAAGCGCACCCTTGTTCCTCGACCAACGCCTAGCGCGCGAAGGACCGCCGGTTGGAGGAGCGTCGATTGACTTTCATCCATTCCAATGCTTTTCTGTGTCCAGACGGTATACGATACGTACACCGTCGGAGAACATCACGCAACATGCTCGCCGGGCGCGGCTCGGTCGACATGATGTCACAGAAGGAGGTGATCTGATGGGCGCGCTGAAAACACTGTGTGCGTTGGCAGGAATTGCTTGGCTCGTCATGGCGCCGGCTTCGGCCCATAGCCTCGATGATATCCTCTCGTCGAAGAAACTCGTCGTCGCCATCAACCCGAATCTACCTCCGCTCGGTCGCTTCAACGACAAGAATGAGATCGAAGGCTTCGATGTCGATCTTGCCACCAAGCTAAGCCAAATGCTCGGCGTTGACCTCTCGCTGGTCCAAGTGACATCGGCCGATCGAGTGCCATTTCTGGTCACTGGCAAGGCTGATCTCGCTCTCGGCGCGCTTACCCGCACTCCGGACCGCGCCAAGGTCATCGACTTTTCGCTGCCGATCCAGACCGAGGCGATTAGCGCCATCACGCTCATGGACAAACCTTACAAGAGCATGGGGGATCTCGATTCTGCGGACGTCAAGTTGATCGAGGTGCGCGGCACAACCCCCGTGGAATTCGTCAAGGCGCATCTGCCAAAAGCGCAGGTGACGCTGTTCGACAATTACCCCGATGCGGTACGGGCGCTGTTTCAAGGACGGGGCGATGCCATCGTTGATGTGGTCGATTATCTCGGCGCCTATACCAAGACCTATAAGACCGAGTCGCGCATCATCACCGATAAAAGCGCCGACATCGATTACGATTGCATTGGTCTGGTCCATGGCAACGATGCTTTGAAATCCTGGCTCAACGTCGCCTTGTTCCAGCTCCAGACCAACGGTTTTCTTGCCGCGAACTACAAAAAATGGTTCGGTATCGACATGGTCTATCCGATCCCTGTGACGCCCTACTTCTGAGCCAAGAGCAGAAGGCGCGGTCCGGCCTATGCACTATGTGCTGCATTACAGCCAAATCACGCCCTTTCTTCCCTACTTCCTCGAGGGAGCGCTCATCAGCATCGAGCTGAGCGTCCTCGCCTTCGCCGGCGGGGCTGTAATCGGATTGGCCGGAGCCGTCGCTCGCAACCACGGCGGCCGTGTCCTGTCGCGGGTCGCCCGGGCCTATGTGGCGTTTTTTACCAACACCCCGCAGCTGGTTCAGATTTACGTCATTTTTTTCGGCCTTCCAGATCTCGGTATTCTGTTCTCGCCCTTTGCCGCCGTTTTGATCGGGATGACGTTGAACGCCGGCGCTTACCTCACGGAGATTTTGCGGGCTGGACTCGCTTCTGTGCATCAGCCGGAACTCGATGCTGCCGAAACGCTGGGCATGAGCCGCCTGCAGATGTTGCGGCACGTCATTCTGCCCCATATCTTTCGCGTTTCGCTACCGCCGCTCAGCAATCAGTACATCCTTATGACCTTGGGAACCTCCATGGCGGCCGTCTTCGGAGTGGAGGAGCTAACCGGTCGCGCCTTTAATGTAAATTCGACGACTTTTCGCTCTATCGAGATCTTCACTAGCGTCGCCGGAATCTATGTCGTCATCACCTTTGCGGCCACGATCCTGCTCGCCGTGGTCGGACGCGTCGCATTCCGAGCCCGGCTGCGAGTGCTGTAATGCTGAGCGAGATTATCGACCAGATCCCGCAGGTCTTCACTTTCTACAATCTGATCCTGCTGGCCGAGGCGGCGCTCATCACAATGACGTTGTCCGCTGTCGGTTGCATCGTTGGTCTCGTCTTAGGTTTCGCCCTGTCGCTCGCGCGTATGTCACACGGCTGGCCGCTTCTGCCGGTCAGGACCGCCGCGCGGATCTATATCGAGGTCGTGCGTCGCGTGCCATTCCTTGTGACCTTAATGCTCTTCTTTTTCGGCGCACAGGTGCTCGGTTTCGATCTGCCTCCACTGATGATCGCATTGATAAGCACGTCCGTGATCTCGACGGCCTATGTGGCGGAGATCATCCGCGGCGGTCTGGCGTCGGTGCATCCGAGCCAACTCGAGGCCGCCGCAGCGATGAATTTCACGGCATGGCAGACTTTGCAATTGGTGCGGCTGCCGCAAGCGTGGCCGCTGATCCTGCCGCCTGTGTTCGGCTATTTCGTGCTGTTCATCAAAGATACTGCTCTCGCCTCGCAGGTCGGCGTGCTGGAACTTACCCAGGCGGGGAAGATTCTGAATACAAAGGGTTTCTCAGCCTTCCTAGTGTTCGGCTCCGTGCTCGCCTTGTATTTCTTGATCTCTTATCCACTGGCCCGGCTCGGGGCGCATTTGGAGGACCGCTTTGGGGCATCTCGACATATGCGGACTTAGCGCCCGCTACGGGGAT
>JAYVMK010000577.1:0-7334 GCA_043758995.1 Lichenibacterium sp.
AACAGTCCGATGATGGCGGGCAGCGTCGAGGGCACGATCACGCTGCGGAAGATGCGGTTCTTCGTGGCTCCCATGGAGGCCAGCAGCGCCTGCAGGTCCGGGTCGGCATCGCGCGCCGCCCCATAGGCGGCGATCAGCGCGACGAGAGCCGTCAGCGACACGGCCAGTGCCACTTTTGAGACGAGGCCCGTGCCGAACCAGAGGATGACGATGGGAGCCAGCGCGATCTTCGGCACCGAGTTGATCGCCACGATGAAGGGTTCGACGAGGCGCGCCACGAAGGTCGAGTACCAAAGACCGAGGCCGATGGCGGATCCCGCGGCGGTCCCGATGACAAAGCCCAGGATGGCCTCGACCAGCGTCGTCCAGGTGTCGGTCAGGAGGTCGCCGCTGGCCAGTTGAGCGGTGAACATCCGCCAGATGCCGAGAGGAGCGCCGACCAGGAATTCCGTCAGCCAGCCGGCATCGACGGCCGTCTGCCAGAGGGCGAGGAACAACGCGACGGCGGCGAGTTGGATCAGCCCGCGGCCGACCGTCGTGTCGATGGCGCGCGCCATGGCGCCCGGCCTGCGGCGAACCGGCGCGAGCTTCGACTGTGCCCGCCGGTCGAGCGTATCGCTGCTCATCACGCGGCCTTTCTGCGCGTCTGGATGTCGAGTTCGCCGCAGAGCCTATGAAAGTAGTCGGCGAAGGCGGGGTCGCTGCGGGCCCCGATGGGAGAGCGATCGGCCAGCACGATGTCGTGCACGGCCTTGACCCGCGTCGGGCGGTTGCCAAGCACCACGACGCGCTTCGACAACGCCACCGCCTCGTCGATGTCGTGGGTCACCAGCACGACCGTCTTGTTGAAGGTCTCGACCGCGTCGAGCAGCACGGCTTCGAGGTAGAGGCGAGTCTGATAGTCGAGAGCCGAGAAGGGCTCGTCGAGGAGCAGGATGTCGGGGTCCATGATGAGGGTGCGGATCAGCGCCGTGCGCTGGCGCATGCCGCCCGACAGGGTTTTTGGATAGGCGTTCTCGAAGCCCGACAGGCCGAAGGTCGAGAGATATTCCCGGGCCGTGTCGAGCGCCTGCTTGGGTTCGACACCCTTCATTTCGAGACCGAGCATCACGTTGCCGAGAACCGTGCGCCAGGGAAAGAGTAGATCCTTCTGCATCATGTAGCCGACGCGTCCGCGCAACCCCGCGACCGGCTCCCCGCGGAAGGTCATCGACCCTCCGTCCGGCTCGAGCAGCCCCGCGATGACGTTGAACACCGTGGTTTTGCCGCAGCCGCTCGGCCCGATGATGCTGACGAAGTCGCGTTCATGAATGTCGAAGTCGAGGCCGTCGAGCACCGGCACCGGGCCGCTCTTGGCCGGGAAGCTCTTGCGGATGTCGCGCAGGCTGAGCTGGATCTGCCTGGCCGTGTCGTTCGCCATCATGCTCGCTCCGCTGCTTCTGCATGCAAGTCTGCAAGAACCGCACCAGAGCCGACGCTACCGGTTGGTCGGAGCCGGAGAGGGCTGCGCGGGCGCAGTCTGGGGAAGGGGATCCGGCGGATCGAACACGAGGCCGAACCAGTGCTGCTGAAGAGCGGCGAGGCTGCCATCCGCTCGCATCCGCGCGAGAGCCGCCGAGATCCGGTCCGCCAGAGGCCCGGGCCGCGCGGCAGGTGCCAGACGAGCCGTTGCCTTGGAAGGAGGGCCAACGATGTCGAAGAGGTCCGGTCGAGGTAGTCGCGCCGCCGCCACGGCATCGAGCGAACCCACCAGGGCGGCGAGGCGCCCGGCCGCGAGATCGGCGACGGCGTCGGAGAGGCTTGAGCGACGGGGCAGGCGGCCGTGCGACGCCACCACCCAGGCGCGAAGCCGAGTCGTCTGCGCCGATGGACCGATGAGGGCGACCGCTTTGCCGGCGATGTCGGCAGGCTTTTGAAGCGCGCCATCGCCGCGGCGCTTGAGGATTCCGTCTCCGCCGACCAGGACGGGCGGAAGTGGGGCGAGTCCGGTTGCGACATTCGGTGCGAAGGGGCCGGCGGCGACGTCGTACCGGCTCCGGGCGAGCCCGGCCAGCGCGTCCTCGCGTGCGACCTCGACCCAGAGGACGCCCATGCCCATGATCTGGGCTACGGCGGTGAAGAGGTCGCGGTCGAAGCGGGCGCAAGGCCCGGCACCCGGCTCCACACCGACCGTGAGCACAGGTCTCGGCGCCGCCGGAGCGGTCACGTCCTCGGCCGCGGCGGCCGGACAGGATGCCACGGCGAGCCCGAGCATCAACCCGATCCAGGCTTCCCGCCTCACGTCCGGCAACTCCTGTCTGCGCCGCCGGTCCGCGCCGCCTCGGTGGCATTCCTATCCTCGAACGCCGGATCGCGTGACACGTTGCCCGGACCTCGCTAGAAACGCCCATGTTGTTCTGCATTTGGCCCCAAGCGGGCTCACTCGATCTGAGCTGCCAGCCGGCTCTCCCGTCAGCAGTTCGGCATGGCTGAAAGCCAGATCGAACAGCTTCGCAGACGTGTGATCGAGCTCGAAGGGGACAATGCGCGCCTGCGAGGGGGCGGCGTCCAGGCCGAAGTGGATCGGAACGAGGCGCGGATCATCGACGAGATCACCGGGGCGGATGGGGGCACGAACCCCTTCGCAGCGGCCGTGCGGGCCACGCGCATGCCTATGGTCATTTCCAACCCGCGCCTTCACGACAATCCCATCGTCTTCGTCAACGACGCTTTCTGCCGTCTCGCCGGCTACGCGCGCGAGGAGATCATCGGCCGCAACTGCCGCTTCCTGCAGGGCGGGGACACGGATCCGGAGACGGTCGCCAGTATTCGCGCCGCGGTGGCCGCCCATGAGCCGATCCGGCTCGATATTCTGAACTATCGCAAGTCGGGCGAGACCTTTTGGAACCGCCTTCTCATGGCGCCGGTGCGGGATGCGGCCGGCGATCTCGCCTACTTCTTCGCCAGCCAGGTCGACGTGACCCTCGAGCGCGAGAAGATGCAGGGTCTCGAAAGCCACAACGCCGCCCTGATGGCGGAGGTGTCGGACCGGCACCATCTCCAGGAGGAGAGCGCGGCCCGGCTGAATTTCGCCGCCGAGGCCGGTCGGCTGGGGATCTGGGAAGAGGATCTCGCCACGGGAGAACTCGTCGCATCGAACATCACCAAGGAAAATTTCGGCCGCCGCCGCACCGAGCCTTTCACCTCCGCGGACCGTGAGCGCATCATCTACCCGGACGACCGGCCCGCACGGGACGCGGCTCGCCGCCGGAGCATCGAGAGCGGTGCCGACTACGACGTCGAATACAGGATCATGGTCCCCGACGGATCGCTGCGCTGGATTCATATGCGGGCCCGGGTGGTGCGCGACACCCAGGGCCGTGCCCTGCGGATGGCCGGTGTCTGCCTCGACGTCACGGCGCGAAAGGCGGCCGATACACGCCGCGCCGCCATGGTGGATCTCAGCAATCGGATCCGTGACATCGAAGACCCGCAGGACCTCGCCTTTGCGGCGGCCGAGATCCTCGGCCGCACGCTCGGGGTGAGCCGGGCCGGCTACGGCACGGTGGATATCGCGGCGGAGACCATCGAGATCGCGCGGGACTGGAACGCGCCCAGGGTGAAGAGCATCGCCGGCCTGCTGCACTTTCGCGACTATGGGTCCTACATCGACGATCTCAAGCGCGGAAAGCTGGTCTCGGTCGTCGACGCGCTCGTGGATCCGCGAACCGCGGATCGCGCCGGTGAACTCATCGCCATCGGCGCTCGGGCTTTCCTCAACCTTCCGGTGACGGAAGTCTCCGGCTTCGTTGCCCTCATCTTCGCCACCAGCGCCCAGGTCCGCCATTGGACCCTCGACGAGATCGGCTTCATGCGCGACCTCGCGGAGCGGACGCGCGTCGCCATCGAGCGCCGGCATGCCGAAGCGTCGCTGCGCGCGCTCACGCAGTCGCTCGAGGTCGAGGTCGAGGCGCGCACGCGCGAGCGTAACCGGCTCTGGGCCACCACCAACGACCTGATGGGGACGGCCGGCCTCGACGGCATGCTGAAGGAGGTCAATCCCGCCTGGGAGCGAAGTCTCGGCTGGGACCGGGCGACGCTGCTGAACCGTCCCTTCCTCGAGATCGTCGACCCGGCCGATCATGCCGAATTGGCCAAGAACCTGGCGCGTCTGGCGCGCGGCGAGAGCGTCACGGGGTTCGTCGACAATCTCCGGACGCGCGACGGGAACTACCGGACCTTGATGTGGAACGCCGTCCCGGACGGCGACGAGATCTTCATCGTCGGGCGCGACGTTACCGAACAGCGTCAGGCCGAGGACGCGTTGCGTCAGTCGCAGAAGATGGAGGCCGTCGGTCAACTCACCGGCGGCCTCGCGCACGATTTCAACAACCTGCTCACCGGCATCTCGGGCAGCCTCGAGCTTCTCGGCATCCGCATGCGCCAGGGCCGGCTCGACGACCTCGAGCGCTATATCGTGGCGGCCCAGGGCGCTTCGAAACGCGCCACCGCACTGACCCATCGATTGCTGGCCTTCTCGCGCCGACAGACCCTCGACCCGCGTCCCACCGACGTGAACCGCCTCGTGCACGATATGACGGACCTGATCCGCCGCACCGTCGGCCCGGGGATCCACCTCGAAGTCGTCGAAACGATGGGGCTCTGGCCTGCCCTGGTCGATCCGAACCAGCTCGAAAACGCGCTGCTCAACCTTGCCATCAACGCCCGCGATGCGATGCCCGACGGGGGTAGGCTCACGATCGAGACCGGCAATCGCTGGGTGGACGACCGCGCGGCGCGCGAGCGCGACCTCGCGCCGGGGCAATATCTGTCGCTCAGCGTCTCCGACACCGGCACCGGTATGCCGCCGGACGTCATCGCCCGTGCCTTCGACCCGTTCTTCACCACCAAGCCGCTCGGCCAGGGGACGGGTCTCGGCCTGTCGATGATCTATGGGTTCGCCCGCCAGTCGGGCGGGCATGTGCGGATCTATTCGGAACTGGACCAGGGCACGATGGTCAGCATTTATCTTCCCCGGCATTACGGCGAAGGCGGGGAACCGGCCGAGGCCGAGACCCGCGACGGCGAAACGCCCCGGGCCATCGAGGGCGAAACCGTCCTCGTGGTCGACGACGAACCGGCCGTGCGGATGCTGGTCGTCGACGTCTTGGCCGACCTGGGTTACGCCGCCATCGAAGCGCCCGACGGCCCGCAGGGGCTCAAGATTCTGCAAAGCAGCGCTCGCGTCGACCTGCTCATCACCGACGTCGGCCTGCCGGGGGGCATGAACGGTCGCCAGGTGGCGGATGCGGCCCGCGTGCTGCGCCCGGACCTGAAGGTGCTGTTCATCACCGGCTATGCCGAGAACGCCGTCGTGGGAAACGGCCACCTCGACCCCGGCATGCAGGTCCTCACCAAGCCCTTCGCCATCGACGACCTCGCCGACCGGATCCGCCGCCTGATCGACTGAACTCTCGCGTCAGGTCAGACCGGCGGCCGCCCGCAGCGCCGCGTTGATACGGTCCTGCCAGCCAGGGCCTTCGTCCTGGAAATGCTCCAGCACATCCTCGTCGATGCGCAGCGTCACGCTCTGGCGAGCGCCCGGGATGGTTGTGGGCTTCGGAGCGGCGGGCGGCGCTGCCGCGGCGGCATTGCCGCTTTTGCTGAAGACGGCTTCGGCGGCGGCGAAAGGGTCGCGCGGCCTGCGGGTTCGGTCCATGGCGAATGCCTCCGGCTGGGATCGTGGTGGCTCTGTGTGGCGTCCGTCGCCGGGCTTCGCAAGTGCGAGGCCTGTCGGCGGCGCAGTGGCCCTCAGGATCGCCGACGCAACCGCGCCTTGCTTTCGCGGCCTTTGGCGCGTAATAGCCTCGGTCTCGCCCGCCGACACCCTTGGAGGCACGGGCGAAATCTTGAACGGCCGCATCGGGCGGCCGTTTCGCTTTTCTAGGATTGAACAATGGCAGCGAGCAAGACCATCGCGGCCGTGGCACGCAGCGGGCTCGGCAAGGGGGCCTCCCGCAGCATCCGCCGCGAGGGCCGCGTGCCGGCCGTGATCTATGGGGGCGGCGACGCACCCGAGGCGATCACCCTGGCGTTCCGCGACGCCCACAAGGCCATCTATGCCGGCCACTTCCTGACGACGATCTTCGAGATCGACGTCGAGGGCCGCAAGGAGCGCGTCATTCCGCGCGACTACCAGCTCGACAAGGTGAAGGATCTTCCCCTCCACGTCGACTTCATGCGGCTGAAGCCCGGCTCGAAGCTGCGGCTCGAAATCCCGCTGCATCTCATCAACGCCGAACAGGCCCCGGGCGTGAAGCGCGGCGGCATGGTCAACATCGTCCGCCACACGGTGGAGATGCTGGTGCCGGCCGACAACATTCCGGACAGCGTGACGGCCGACCTGTCCGCCCTCGATATCGGTGGCTCGCTGCACATCTCGGCGGTGGCGCTTCCCGAAGGCTGCGCTCCGGTGGTGCGCGACCGTGACTTCACGCTGGCCACGATCGTGGCGCCGTCGGGCCTCGCCGAGGCCAATGCCGACGACGCCGCCGCCGCTGCGGCCGCCGAGGCCAAGGCCGCGGCCGGCGCCAAGGGCGGCAAGAAGGCCCCCCCGAAGAAGTAAGGCTCCGGCCGAACCGAGAAACGCCCGCTTCGGCGGGCGTTTCCGTATCTGGGCCTCGGAGCCTGGACGACCTCTATTCTTCGGGCGCATGCGATGCTGCTTCTCGTCGGCCTCGGCAACCCCGGCGGCCAATATGCCGGCAACCGCCACAACATCGGTTTCATGGCGATCGACGCCATCGCACGGGCGCATCGCGCATCGCCGTTCCGCGCCCGCTTCCAGGGCCTCGTGGCCGATTGCACGGTCGAGGGCGAGAAGATCGTGCTGCTCAAGCCCACGACCTTCATGAACGACAGCGGCCTTTCGGTCGCGGCAGCGGCCCGGTTCTTCAAGATCGGCCTCGACGACATCGCGGTGCTGCACGACGAGCTGGATCTCGCTCCCGGCAAGCTCCGCGTGAAGACCGGCGGCGGCAATGCCGGCCATAACGGCCTGCGCTCCATCACGGCGCATCTCGGCAACGACTACCGCCGCCTGCGCCTCGGTATCGGCCATCCGGGCGACAAGGCGCTGGTGCACGGCTTCGTGCTCAACGACTTCGCCAAGAGCGAGCGCCCTTGGGTCGAGACGCTCTGCGAAGCGATCGCCACCCATGTCGGGCTGCTGGCCAAGCGCCAGGATCCGAGCCTGCAGAACAAGGTGCATCTCCGCATGGAGGCGGCCGGCTTCGGCGAGGTGAGCCTCCCGGGGCGGTAGCAGCGCCTTCGTTCGCACGGGGCGAAGGGTTGCT
>JAYVMK010000578.1:0-6245 GCA_043758995.1 Lichenibacterium sp.
GCCGTGATGTTGTTCTGCGGAGGGTTGATCTGCTCGTGGAGAGCGAACGACCGCTATGTGCACGCCGAACGGACCGCTGCAGGTCCGCGGTAATGCCGATCTGGTTTCAGATCGTCTCAGGAGAGACGGGCCACCAAGACGGCGTGGAGATCCTACGACTCGATGGTTGGTCCCAGATGCACCCCCGAGGGAGCATCGATACAGAACAGAGTGAGGCCCGTCTCGTCCCGGACGGCGAGCCTCCAGCCGCGCAGCATGCCTCTACCGTTATGGGTCGCCCTCAGCAGCATGGCGACACGCCGAATACCTTCGCAACGCGCCGCCGCTTCATCGGTCAGATGGAGCCCCTCGGGATCGGGAGAGCATCGGCCGTCGGAGATATCGAAATAGAAGCGCGGCATCTTTTCTCATACTCGGTCGAGAGGGCATGAAGGGCTTAGCTGCCGATGCAAAGTGACGGCCAAGCAATGCCTGCGAGATTAGGACAGCACTCCCGAATTCACCTTCGCTTTTGATAGTCGTGACAACTGTTGTTGGTGAGGCAAACGGCTCAACCCGTCGTCACTGCTCAGTCTATGACCACGCACTCCATCTCACGCCACTCCGAACGTGAGACACCGGCCGCGAGCGCGGTCATCGGCCCGGTTTCCGGACGACCCGAGCCAGGTTGCGGCAGGTTTGCTCACTGTCCGCATGAACCTTGACGAACCTGCACGGAGCGCGCAGGGATGATCGATGCGCGGCATCAGACCGCCCATTTATAAAGCCGCAGTGCTCATTGCGCGCAGAGGAGGCGGTCGACGATGCAAATTCCGATCAAGAGGTCCATCGAGCGCATTCCTGGCGGCATGATGGTCGTCCCTCTGTTGATTGGAGCGTTGATCGCAACGTTCCTGCCCGGCACGCCCCAGTTCTTCGGCTCCTTCACCTCGGCCCTGTTCAGCGGCGCCTTGACCATCCTGGCGGTCTTCTACGTCTGCATGGGCGCCAGCATCGAGTTCAGGGCGACGCCCTACATCCTGAAGAAGGGCGGCACGTTGTTCGCCGTGAAGATCGCCATCGCTGTGGTGCTCGGCGTCGTCTTCGGCCACCTTCTCGGCGAGGCGCCCGTCCCGTCCGGGGTTTTCGCGGGCGTGTCGACGCTCGCCATCGTGGCGGCTCTCAACGACACCAACGGCGGTCTCTACATGGCGCTGATGGGCCAATACGGCCGTCCGCGCGATGTCGGCGCCTATACGATCATGTCGCTCGAATCCGGCCCTTTCCTCACCATGGTGACGCTCGGCGTCGCGGGCCTCTCGGCCTTCCCGTGGCAGACGCTCGTCGGCAGCATCTTGCCGCTCGCCGTCGGCATGATCCTGGGCAACCTCGACCGTGACATGAAGGCCTTCCTGGGCCGCGCCATCCCGGTCATGATTCCCTTCTTCGCCTTCGCTCTCGGAACCGGACTGAACCTCGGCCGCATCTGGCAGGCCGGAATTCTCGGCCTGCTGCTAGGCGTGGCCGTGGTGGTGGTTACCGGTATCCCGCTCTTCTTCGCCGACCGTGCGACGGGCGGCACCGGTGTGGCGGGCGTGGCAGCCGCGTCCACGGCCGGCAATGCCGCCGCCGTTCCGGCGATCGTCGCAGCCGCCAACCCCGCCTATGCGGCATCGGCGGCATCGGCCACCGTGCTGGTCGCCGCCGCCGTGGTGGTGACATCGATCCTGGTGCCCATCGTCACGGCCTGGACGGCCAGCCGCTTCGGCGACCCGATCACCGATCCGGCGACCGATCCCGCCGCCCCGGCCGAAGCACCCGAATGGGCCCATTGAAATGGGCGGCGACTGGCTCATCCTGGCCGACGACCTGACCGGCGCGGCCGATTGCGGCATCGCCTTCGCGCGGCGCGGCGCGCCGGCGGTCGTGGCCTGGGGCGACCATGCGCCGACCTTCGAGCCCGGCCGCGGCGTGCTGTCCTACGACGTCGATAGCCGCGGGCTGTCGGCCGAGGCGGCCGCGGCGCGGCATCGGGAGGCGCTCGGCCGTCTACTCGCCGACGGCGTGCCGCTTTACAAAAAGATCGACAGCACCTGGCGGGGCCAACCCGCCGCCGAGATCGCGGCCTGCCTCGAGGGCCTGCGCCAGCAGGGTGGTCGAGGCTTCGCGGTTTTGGCACCCGCCTTCCCGGCCACCGGCCGCACCGTCCTCGGCGGGCACGTCCATGTCTCGGGGCGGCCGCTCGAGGAGGCGGAAGTCTGGCAGCGCGACCACGTCTATGCCTCGGCCGACCTTGTCGAGATCCTGGCGAGCGCCGGTCTCGTCGGGGAGGTTCTTCCTCTGGCCACCATCAGGGCCGGACGGGATGAACTTTCGCAGAGTCTCGCGGCGCTGGCCGCGCGGGGTGATGTCGTGGCCATCTGCGATGCCGAGGTACAGGACGATCTCGCCCTCATCGCCGCCGCGGCTGCATCATTGCCGGCCACGACCCTCCATATCGGCAGCGCCGGCTTCGCCCATGCTTTGGCGGAAAGGGCGGCCGGTGATGCCGCAGGGCCCGCGACGGTCTCGTCCCTGCTGGCCACCCCCGTCCGGCCCGGCGGCACCTTGATCGTCGTCGGCACGCTGGCCGCGGTGTCGCGCCGCGCCGCACGCCGGACGGTCGACGCCGGCCATGTGCGCCACGTGACCGTCGCTCCGGCGATGCTGCTCGATCGCGGCGACACCGCGAGGGATCATCTCGTCGCCACGCTGTCGGCCACATTGGCATCGGGGCAGGATGCGATGGTCGAGGTGGCGATCGATGACAGTCCCGACCTGTCGATCGGCCACAGCCTCGCCTTGGCCCTGGCCGAGCTTCTCCACCCGGTCCTGCCTAATGCCGGCGCCCTGGCGGCGACCGGCGGCGAGACCGCGGCGGCGCTGCTGAGTCGCTTCGGCGTCACCAGCCTGCGTCTCGTCGACGAGATCGAACCCGGTGTCTGCCTGGGGCTGACCGTGGGGGCCGTCGCGCTCCCCGTCATCACCAAGGCCGGCGCCTTCGGGGACGAAGACAGTCTGACCCGTATCACCCATCACCTCCGCAACATCCGCCAACAAGGACCGACGCCATGACCCGTCCGACGATCGCCATCACCATGGGGGATGCGTCCGGCATCGGCCCGGAAGTCATCATGAAGGCCGTGTCCCGGGCCGACGTGCAGGAGCTCTGCCGTCCGCTCGTCGTCGGCGACGCCGAACGCCTCAGGGTGGCGGGCCGCATCGTGAAGAGCCCGCTGACGGTCAACGCCGTCACGGATGCCACGCAGGCGCGCTTCGCCCCCGACACGATCGATTGCATCGACCTCGGGATCATCCCCAAGGACCATCCCTTCGGGCAGATCTCGACGATCTCCGGCGAGGGTGCCTATCGGTTCATCGAGCGCGCCGTCGAGGTCGTCAAGGCGGGTCAGGCCGATGCGATCTGCACGGCGCCCCTGAGCAAGGAGGCCCTTCACGCGGCGGGGCACAAATACCCCGGCCATACCGAGATGCTGGCAGCCCTCACCGGCACGCCGGAAGTCTCGATGATGCTCGTGTCGCCGAAGCTGCGGGTGATCCACGTCACCACCCATATCGGCCTCATCGACGCCATTGCGAAGATCGAGCCGGGTCTCGTCGAGCGGGTGATCGTCCGGGCCCAGGAGACGCTGGTCAAGGCCGGCATCGCACGCCCTCGGATCGGCGTCTGCGGCATCAATCCCCATGCGGGCGAGAACGGCCTCTTCGGCCGTGGCGAGGAAGCGGAGAAGATCGCCCCCGCGGTCGAGGCCTGCCGCGCTCGCGGTTGGGACGTGCGCGGTCCACTCCCGGCCGACACGCTGTTCTTCCTTGCGGCGCGCGGTGACTATGACATCGTGGTCGCCATGTATCACGATCAGGGACACGGTCCCATCAAGGTGCTGGGTCTCGAATCCGGCGTGAACATCACGGTGGGTCTGCCGGTGATCCGCACCTCGGTCGACCACGGTACCGCCTTCGACATTGCGGGCCGCGGCATCGCCGACGAGGGCAGCATGGTCGAGGCTCTCCGCCAGGCCGTCGATCTCGCGCCGCGCCGCGCCGCGGCCTGATCCGTCCCGGCGCCGCCATGGGCAACGGCTCGCGTCGCAACCTCCTCCTCGACCTGCTGCGCCAAGGCGGGGTCGATGTCGACGATGCGGCGAAGCGTTTCGGCGTCTCGGCCTCCACGGTGCGGCGCGACCTTCGGCACCTCGCCGAGGCCGAGGGCGTCACCCGCACCTATGGAGGCGCTATTCTGGCGCGGCTGGCCGACGAGCAGAGCCTCAGGCAACGCGAGACCGTCAACGGTCCCCAGAAGGAGGCCATCGCGCGGGCCGCCCTCGCCTGCCTCGCCGACGGGGACAGTCTGATCCTCGACGCGGGTTCGACCGTCTCGGCTCTGGCGCGCCTGCTGATCGGGCGGCGGCATGGCATCGTGACGAACAGCCTCATGCTGGCCCCCATGCTGGCCGAGGCGCCGGACATCGCCGTGACGGTGCTTGGCGGCGCGGTCCGCACCACCAGCATGAGCACGCTGGGCTATCAGGCGGTCGAGGCCATGCGCCGCATCACGGCGGACAAGCTCTTCACCAGCGCCGATGGCGTGGTGGCGGGCCGCGGGCTCTGCGAGGCGAGCCCCGACCAGACCGCCCTGAAAGAAACCATGATGGCCCAGGCCGTTGAGGTCTATGTCCTTGCCGATTCGTCGAAACTGGCCCGCGCCAGCCAGCCGCATTGGGCGCTGCTTCCGCCGCGGTGGACCCTGATCACCGACGCGGGTATCGATTCCGAAACCTGCCGCGCCTTCGAGGCGGCCGGCGCCCGCGTTATAAGAGCCACCGTGCCGGCCTCCGACGATCGATCCTGAAGGCTCGACGAAGATCGTCGCGGTCCTATCCGCAGCCCGGACCGGGCTTTACCGCCGCTCGACATCATCCATGGCGTCGCATCAGGTCGTCCGTCCGCGTGCCGCAACCGAAACGGTATCCACCACGCGACCGTCGCGCGTCACCGCGACCGCATCGTGGAGGTTCGACACCACGCAGACATGGTTGGGCAGGATGCGCAGCCGCTCGCCCAGCGCAGGCTTTCGCGCCGAGCCCGACAGGTCCACGGTGCCGTGCTCCTCGTTGAGCCGGGTGATGATGGCGTCGGGATAGTCGAGCAGCAGGCCGTAGCCTCGGCCGGCCTCGGCCGACACGAGGTCGCTCGACAGGGTCTTCGACCCGGCATCGATCACGGCCCGGTCGGACGTCGGGCGGCTCACCACGGTGGCGATCACGTGAAGCGCGCAATCGTCGAGCGTCGCGGCGCCTGCCGCCAAGGTGGCGCGGTCATGGTAGACATAGGTGCCGACCCTGAGCTCCGTCACGCCCGGCGTCAGATGCGCGGTCCAGGCCGTCGGCGTGCCGCCGCCCGACACGATGCGGATCTCGACACCCGCCGCGGCGAAGGTCTCGCGCGCCGCGGCGATGAAGCCCGCGGCCGTGGCGCCGAGCGGATAGGTCATCAGCCCGTCGAAGCGCAGGCCCGCCGTTGCGGCGGCGCGGCGCGCGAGGTCCAGCGCTTCCGCCACCGTGCCGACGCCGACCCGATGGGCGCCGCTCTCGAATTCGACCAGGATGCCGATCTCCGCGCCCGAGGCGCTGGCCGCGGCTGCGGCGGTGTCGAGCGCCATCGTGCTGTCCACGGCGACGCTCATCCGGGCGCGCCGGGCGAGAGCCGCGAGGCGCAGCGCCTTGGCGGGGCCGATCAGCGGATAGGAGATCAGGATGTCGTCCATGCCGGCATCGGCCATGACCTCGGCTTCGCCGAGCTTCTGGCAGGTGATGCCGACGGCGCCGAGTTCGACCTGACGCCGGGCGAACAGCGGCAGCTTGTGGGTCTTGATATGGGGCCTGAGCTTCAGGCCGTGCCCGTCGCAATAGTCCTGCATGGCCTTGAGGTTGCGCTCGACCCGGTCGAGGTCGATCACCGGGACGGGCGTTTCGAGATCGTCGATGCGCATGGACACTCTCTCAACCCGGAACGAAAGATGAAGCGCCGCCGAGTACGCGGCCCGGCAAAAGCCCCGTGACGGTGCCGTCGGCGACAACGGGCTCGCCAGCGACCCAGACGTCGCCGATGCCGTGCGGCATCTGCACCGGGTCGGCGAAGGTGGCGCGGTCGATCGTGTCCTCGGCGAAGAGCACCAGATCGGCCGCGAGGCCGGGGCGCAGCACGCC
>JAYVMK010000579.1:0-5335 GCA_043758995.1 Lichenibacterium sp.
GCATGTCGTCGATCGCGAGCCTCGTCCCCACAACGGTCGCGCGGGTCGCGGTCGCGAGATCGACGAACCGGCTTCCGACACTCAGCACCGGGATGGAGCGGCCGAACATCTCCTCGGCTACGATCACCCCGAGCGTCAGCACCTCGTCGGGTGCCTCGAAGACCAGCGCGGCCGGTGCCGTGCCGTTCATCAGCAGTTCGAGCATGACGACACTGCCCGAGCAGGAGCCACGCCCCTTCGGTAGCGCCAGAACGGTGCCGGCGATGTTACGGCCGCTCAGCGGATGGTGCCGGTCGATGATCTCGCCGGTCGCTGGATCCACGCCGCCCCAGAAGCTCAGCCCCGTATCGCTCCACAGGACGGATCCCGTGCCCGCGCCGTCCACCAGGCTGCGTGACTCCGACATCGTGTTCCGATCCGTCGACGTCAGGGTCGCAACATGGTCCGCGCCACGGCATCGCGCCAGCCGGCGATCTTGGTGTCGCGCTTTGCCGGGTCCATGGTGGGGGTAAAGCGGCGCTCGAGTTTCCACATATCGGCGAATTCGTCCGGCGCCGGATAGAGACCGGACTGGAGGCCGGCCAGATAGCCGGCGCCGAGCGCAGTGGTCTCGAGAACGACGGGCCGGTCGACGGGCGCGTCGATCATGTCGGCGACGCTCTGCATCGTGTAGGCGCTGGCGCTCATGCCGCCATCGGCGCGGATGACCGCCGCGCGGGCAGCGGCGCTGTCGTCATCGGCCCGCATGGCCGTGACGAGGTCGAGCGTCTGGAAGGCGGTGCTCTCCAATGCTGCGCGGGCAATCTCTCGCCGGCCCGAGCCGCGCGTCAGTCCCGTGATGGTGCCCCGCGCTTCGGCATTCCAATGCGGCGCGCCGAGCCCCACGAAGGCCGGCACGAGATAGACGGGCTGGTCGGGATCGCTGTCGGCCGCGAGATCGCCGGTTTCGGCCGAGGAGCGCACGAGGTGAAGCCCGTCGCGCAGCCATTGCACGGTGGCGCCGGCCGAGAAGATCGACCCTTCGAGCGCGTAGGTTCGCTTGCCGTCGAGCTGGTAGGCCACGGTGGTGAGCAGTCGATGGGTCGAGCGCACGGGCTCGGCGCCGATGTTCAGCAGGATGAAGGCGCCGGTCCCGAAGGTGGCTTTGACCATGCCGGGGGCGAAACAGGCCTGGCCGATCAGCGCCGCCTGCTGGTCGCCCGCAATGCCGCGGATCGGCAGGGCCCGGCCGAAATGACGGGCGTCGGTCAGCCCGAACTCCGCCGCGCAGTCGCGGACCTCGGGCAGCAGGGTCGGCGGCACGCGGAACAGCCGGCACAGGTCCTCGTCCCACGTGCCGCGGGCAATGTCGTAGAGCGCGGTGCGCGACGCATTGGTGGCGTCCGTCGCGTGGACCCGGCCGCCTGTGAGATGCCAGAGGAGATAGCTGTCGACGGTGCCGAACCGAAGCTCGCCGTGCTCGGCGCGCTTTCGTGCACCCTCGACATGGTCGAGGATCCAGGCCGCCTTGGTGGCGGAGAAATAGGGGTCGAGCAGGAGGCCGGCGCGCTGCTGCACCAATTCCTCGGCGCCGTCGCGTTTGAGGTCTGCGCAGGTCTCGGCGGTTCGCCGGTCCTGCCAGACGATGGCGCGGTGGATCGCCTCGCCGCTGCGGCGATCCCAGACGAGGGCGGTCTCGCGCTGGTTGGCGATGCCGAGCGCCACGATCTGAAAGCCGGCCTCTTCGGCCCGCGCCATGGCGATGCGGGCGGTCGAAAGCGCCGTGCGCAGCAGGTCCTTGGGATCGTGCTCGACCCAGCCGGGACGCGGAAAGTGCTGCGGGAACTCCTCCTGCGCCGACGCGACCGGAATGGCGTCCGGCCCGAACGCGATGGCGCGGGTGGAGGTCGTGCCTTGATCGATGACGAGGATGGCGCCGGGCATGGGGAGGACTCGTTAGGGAGTAGAACGCGCGATCCTTGTCCCCTGTCTCGGGAGAAGGTGCCCGGCAGGGCGGATGAGGGGACGCCGACGGTCGCGGTTTCCCGCATCCGTCGCCGCTTGCGACGTCCCCTTCTCCCGCCGAGCGGGAGAAGGGGACGTCTTGTCAGGCCTTCTTGGGCGGCGTCGACGGCCAGGACTTGATGAGCGCGTCGTAATCGACGGTCTCGCCCTGCGGCTTCTCGTTGGCGAGCTTGCGCTGGGGCGCCAGATTGCCGTCCTTTTCGGCCTTGGCGAACCAGTATTCGGCCGTCTCTTCCTTGTTCATCTTCGGGCCGTACTTGCCCTGGACGCCGGATTTCTCGATCCGTGCCATGATGGCGTCCTGGTCGCGGGCGAGGCCGTCCATGGCCTGCTGCGGCGTGACCTGGCCCGAGATGGCGTTTGCGATATTCTGCCACCACACCTGGGCCATCTTGCCATAGTCCGGCACGTTGACGCCCGTGGGCGTCCACTGCTTGCGGGCCGGGCTGCGATAGAACTCGACCAAGCCGCCGACCTTAGGCGCCAGTTCCGTCATGGCGGGATGCCACACGTCCGACTCGCGGATGAGGTGCAGCGTCTTCAGCGCCTTCTTCAGAGACACGGTCTTCGAGGTGCAGAACTGGGCGTAGAGCCAGCCAGCCTTGACGTGTTCGAGGGGAGCGTATTTCAGCATGGTCCAGCAGCCGACGTCCTGGTAGCCGAGCTTCATGCCCTCCTTCCAGTAGGCGCCATGTGGCGACGGAGCCATACGCCACTTCGGCGTGCCGTCCTCGTTCATCACCGGACCGGGCTGGCGCGCCGAGTCGGTGAAGGCCGAATACCAGAAGATCTGCTGGGCGATGTGGCCCTGCCCGACGACCGGACCGGATTCGAGGAAATCCATTCCGGCGGCTTCCGGCGGGGCGTATTTCTTCAGCCACTCGATGTATTTCGTCAGTGCATAGACGGCAGCCGGGCCGTTGGCGTCGCCGCCTCGCGTGATCGACGAACCCACCGGCAAGCCGTTCTCGAGGCGGATGCCCCATTCGTCGACAGGCTTGCCGTTCGGCAGACCGCGATCGCCGGCACCCGCCATGGAGAGCCAGGCGTCGGTGAAGCGCCAGCCAAGCGATGGGTCCTTCTTGCCGTAGTCCATGTGGCCATAAACGCGCTGGCCGTCGATCTCCTTCACGTCGTTGGAGAAGAAGTCGGCAATATCCTCGTAGGCCGACCAGTTCACCGGCACACCAAGTTCGTAGCCGTACTTGGCCTTGAACTTGGCTTTCAGGTCGGGACGCTGGAACCAGTCATGACGGAACCAGTAGAGATTGGCGAACTGCTGATCGGGAAGCTGATACAGCTTGCCGTCCGTGAAGGTTCCGAAACTCAGACCCATGAAGTCGTTGAGGTCGAGCGTCGGGCTCGTCACATCCTTGCCCTGGCCCGCCATAAAATCGGTGAGCGAGCCGTCGACGATATCGTTGTAGCGTGGATGCGTCCCGATGAAGTCGGAGTCGTTCATCCAGAAGTCGTAGATCGGGCGACCCGACTGCATCTCGACTTCGATCTTATCGACGAGGGCGCCCTCGTCCATGATGTCGTGCTTGACCTCGATGCCGGTGATCTCGGCGAAGGCCTTGGTGAGGACCTGGGATTCGTAATCGTGGACCTTGAGGCTCTCCGACACGCAGGACAGCTTCATGCCGGCGAAGGGCTTGGCCGCTTCGGTGAACCACTTCATCTCGGCCAGGGCCTCGTCCTTCGACAGGGTCGACGGATTGAACTCGGTCTCGATCCAGCGTTTGGCGGCGTCTTCCTTCTGCGCCATGGACGGCGTGGGGGCGATACCAGCCGCGGCGGCGACACCCGCGGCGGTGGTCCCTTTGAGGATCGTACGGCGATTGAACATGGAATTCCTCCCGATAGGCCGGATGCGGACATCGCTCCGGTTCTTTTGGTCTTGGCGCCCCGTGCCGCTCGATGCGGCCCGGACGCGTCCCCGCGTCAGGCGAAGCGGAACAGAGTGGCGGCCACGATGAGGGCAGCGGCGGCCGGATACAGGAAATTCTCCCCCCCGAAGCGGATGAAGCCGAGGAAGATGAAGGCCGAGGCGAGCAGCGACACGAAGAACCGGTCGCCGCGCGTCGTGGCGAAACGCAGGATGCCCGGCCGCGGCGTCTCGGGGCGCAGCACCGCCAGCGTGGTCAGCACGGTCAGGGCCGTGGCGATCAGGGCGAAGAATAGGATGGTCTGCCAGGTCCAGGCCATCCAGGCGATGTGATCGGCGAAACTGTCCATGACGAGATCCTCCGATCAGACTCGGCCGAGGGCGAAGCCCTTGGCGATGTGGTTGCGCACGAACCAGATCACGACCGCGCCGGGGATCATGGTGAGGACACCGGCGGCGGCGAGGAGCCCCCAGTCGAGCCCCGCGGCCGAATAGGCGCGCGACATCATGCCGGCGACCGGCTTGGCATTCACGGTCGTGAGGGTCGTGGCCAGCAACTGCTCGACCCAGGAGAACATGAAGCAGAAGAACGCCGCCACCCCGATCCCGTTGGCGATCAACGGCAGGAAGATCTTCACGAAGAAGCGCGGGAAGGAATAGCCATCGATCGCCGCCGTCTCGTCGATCTCGCGCGGCACGCCCGAGATGAAGCCTTCGAGAATCCACACCGCCAGCGGCACGTTGAACAGGCAATGCGCCAGGGCCACCGCCCAAATCGAGTCGAAGAGACCTGTCGCGGAATAGAGGTTGAAGAACGGCATGGCGTAGACGGCCGGCGGCGCCATGAGGTTCGACAGAAGCCAGAAGAACAGAGGCTTGTCGCCGACGAATCGGTAGCGGCTGAAGGCATAGGCGGCGGGCAGCGCCACCGTCACCGACACGATGCTATTGATGCCGACATAGAGGATCGAATTGACGAAACTCGCGTGCCACTCGGGATCGATGAAGATGCGACGATAATTGTCGAGCGTCGGATGCTGTGGCCAGAGGCTCAGGCTCGACAGGATGTCGCTGTTCGTCTTGAAGCTCACGTTGACGAGCCAGTAGATCGGCACGAACAGGAAGAGCAGATAGAACGACATGCCGATGGTGCGGCCCATGGGCCGCCGCGCGGCCGGGGCGGCGGCCGTCGCCGGGGACGCCATGGCGCCCGAGAGGACGGATGAGCTCATGCGACATCCTTTTGATCGGCGTGCGTCGTGTAGGTGAAGAAGATCCAGCAGACCGTCAGCGTGATCAGATTGTAGACCAGCGAATAGGCGGCGGCATTGCCGAGATCGACCTGACCCAGGGCCATCTTCACGAGGTCGATCGAGAGGAAGCTCGGCGCCTCGCCCGGTCCGCCGCCCGTCACCGTGAAGGGCTCGGTGTAGATCATGAAGG
>JAYVMK010000580.1:0-6980 GCA_043758995.1 Lichenibacterium sp.
ATCGGATCGTACCCGAGCTTGGCACGCAGCTTCTTGCGCAGCTTGGACACGTGGCTCTCGACCACGTTCTCTTCGATGTTCTCGTCGAAGATTCCGTAGATGGCGTTGAAGATCTGGGTCTTGGAGACGCGGCGACCGCGGTTCTTCACCAGATACTCGAGGATCCGCCGTTCGCGGCGCGGCAGGAGGAACGCCTCGCCGCAGATTTCGGGGTCGCGCCCATCGAAGAAGACGCGGATGTCGCCGACCGTGACGACGTCCTTCTTGGCGGCTCCGGCTCCAGCGGTCACACGGCGGCGGATGGCGTCGATGCGGGCCAGAAGCTCGCGGACATGGATGGGCTTGCGGACGACGTCGTCGAACCCGGCCGCGAAGAGGTCCAGCGTCTGGTCCAGCGACTGCGTCTCGTTGATGGCGATGATCGGGGCACCGGAGCGCTCGCGGATCCAGCCCGGATAGCTGGACCGGTCGCGGCAATTGCCGATGAGGAAGGCTTCGACGGCCTGGAGATCCTGGTCGGCGACCGTCTCGATCCAGCCCTGGAAGTCGGTCGGGCAGAAGCCCGTCGAGCAGACGCCTTCGGACTTGAAACCGCCGGCGTAGCCCACCGCGACGATTTCCCGGTCATCGATCAAAATCAGCATCGAAGGCATCCTCATCCGGGACTGGCGGCTCCCTTGCCGGGGCGTCGCTCACGTTTCATTCACCAACCGAAAGAATTTTTATGCTCCGGATGCTTAACAAACCGTTTCCGACATGTGCGTGGACCGCGTGTTTCGCCTCACGAAACGGGCGTTCTGGCCCGTTCAAACGAATTAGATGCGGTAACGAAATCGTAATAAATTCTCTTAGCGAAGTTGATTCGAGTGAAAGAGCTGTATTAATGGATCGTTAAATGCGCGCTGTATGTGGGTAAGCTGGTTCAGTGCCAGTCAGGAGCGGCCTTTGCTCCGCACGATGCGGTGAAACGGCGCTGACACGCGCCTTTGCAACAGCCCCAAGCAAGGTTCGACCGGCACGTTCGGCTTCGTCCTGAACCACGCACCGGGGAGTGTCGTCGTGGAACCCGTGCATCTCTTCGATCTCGCCGGCCGTCAGGCTCGCTGGCTCTCGACCGATCAGTCCGTCATCGCCTCCAACCTGGCCAATGCCGCAACGCCGGGCTACCGGGCGAAATCCGTGCAGCCCTTCACGGAAGTGCTGGACAAGACCGGGCTGCAACTCGTGTCGACCGACCCCAACCATATCGCGCTCGATCCCTTGCAGGCCGAGGCGTCCAGCATCAAGGAAGAGAGCCCCTGGGAAGTGTCGGAATCGGGCAATTCGGTCAGCCTCGAGCAGGAGTTGATCAAGGCCGGCGACGTCAACCGCGCCTACTCGCTGAACACCGGCATCGTGAAGAGCTTCCACGCCATGCTGATGTCGGCGGTGAAGAGCTGATCCGCGCATGATCGATGCTCTCCAGGCCTCCTTGCGCATTGCCGGCTCCGGCCTGTCGGCCCAGTCGGCGCGGCTGCGCGTCGTGTCCGAGAACCTCGCCAACGCCCAGTCGACCGGCACCACCCCGGGCGCCGATCCTTACCGTCGCAAGACGATCAGCTTCGAGAACACCTTCGATCGGGTCTCCGGTCAGGACGTCGTGTCGGTCCAGACCATCGGCGAGGATCCGTCCGAGTTTCAGATCAGCCAGGACCCGGGCAACCCCGCCGCCGACGCGCAGGGTGCCGTCAAGATGCCCAACGTCAACATGATCACCGAGATGAGCGACATGCGCGATGCGAACCGCTCCTACGAGGCCGACCTGCAGATCATCAAGCAGTCGCGCGACCTGATTTCCATGACCATCGATCTCCTGAAAGGCTCCTCATGATCGTCGCCGCTCTTCCGCTCGTCACTTCGGCGCTCTCGTCGCTCGCGCCTTCGCTCGGCGCGACGGCCTCCTCGACCGCCGCCTCCACGGCCGCCTCGGCCGGCGGCGATTTCAGCTCCGTCATGGCGCAAGTGACGGGCGACGCCGCCCATAAGCTCAAGGCCGCCGAGGCGGCCTCGATCTCCGGAATTGAGGGTAAGGCCAGCACCCAGGACGTGGTGCAGTCGGTCATGTCGGCCCAGGAATCGCTCCAGACGGCCCTCGCCATCCGCGACAAGTCGGTGTCGGCGTTCCAAGAGATCAGCCGCATGGCGATCTGATCTAAGCGCTGTCAACGCATCAGCGCCGGGCTGCGGCCCGGCTTTCGTCGACGAGTACCGACAACGAGCCTTACGTGACCCCTGAGGGTGCGCCGGCTCAGGGGATCTTTGAATGCGCGCCCTTGCGATCGCCGCCACCGGCATGTCCGCCCAGCAGACCAACGTCGAAGTCATCGCCAACAATCTGGCGAACATCAACACCACGGGCTTCAAGCGCGGCAAGGCGGAGTTCTCCGACCTGCTCTACGAATCCGAGCGCCTGCAGGGGGTGTCGAACCGCGGCTCTGGCAACACGATCCCTGAAGGGGCGCAACTCGGCCTCGGCGTCCGCATGGCGGCGATCCGCAACCTGCAGACGCAGGGCGCGCTGACCCAGACCGGCAATACGTTCGATCTCGCCATGCAGGGGCGGGGCTGGTTCCAGCTGACCGGGCCCAACGGCGACACCGTCTACACGCGGGCAGGGGCCTTCAACACGAGTGCCAGTGGGCAACTCGTCAGCCTGGACGGCTACGCGGTCAGCCCCTCGATCATCATCCCGGCCAACAGCACCAACGTCACGATCTCGACGACCGGCATCGTCACGGCGACTGTCAACGGCGCCACGACGCCGACGCAGGTCGGCCAACTGACGGTCGCCAATTTCGCCAACGAAACCGGCCTCCAGCATCTGGGATCGAACATGTTCCAGGAGACGGCAGCCTCCGGCACCCCCGTGGTCGGGGTGCCAGGCGACCCCAGCGTCGGCACCATCAGCCAGGGTTATCTCGAATCCTCCAACGTCGATCCCGTGAAGGAGATCTCCGACCTCATCTCGGCGCAGCGTGCCTACGAGATGAATTCCAAGGTGATCCAGGCCTGCGATCAGATGGGTTCCACCCTCACCACCGGCACGCGCGGATGACGACCCTGGCCCGCTCCCTTCGGCTCGCGGCAGCGGCGGCGTTGCTGGCCGCCTCCGCCGTGCCGGCGCTGGCCCGGCAGTTCGTTCCGGTCCCCGCCGTCGTCATCTACCCCGGCGACGTCATTCGGGACGGCATGTTGACCGAAGTCGAGATGCCGGACGATTTCGCCGGGCGCGGTTCGGCCGTGCTCGACCGGAACGCCCTCGTCAACAAGACCTCGCGGCGCACGCTGCTGCCGAACCTGCCCATTCCCAAGAACGCCATCGGCGAGCCCAAGGTGGTGTCGCTGAACGCCATGGTGCGGATCGTCTATGCCGAGGGCGGCCTCACCATCTCGACCTATGGATCCGCCCTCCAATCCGGTTCGGTCGGCGACGTCATTCCGGTGCGCAATCTGGAAAGCGGCCTCACGGTGTCGGGCATGATCGGCGGCGACGGTGCCGTGCATGTCGCGTCCAGCGCGGGGCAGGGCTGATGGTCCGCCTGCTCCGCATCGTGGCGATTCTCGCAGTCGCGGCGGTGACGGGCTTTGCCGCGCCCGCCGACGCCATGGTGCGGATCAAGGATATCACGACGCTCGGCGGCATGCGGGACAACCAGCTCGTCGGCTATGGCCTTGTGGTGGGCTTGCTCGGCAGCGGCGATACGATGCGCAACGCGCCCTTCACCGAGCAGGCCGTGCAATCCATGCTCGACCGGATGGGCGTCAACGTCCGCGGCATCTCGCTGCGCAACCGCAACGTCGCCGCCGTCATCGTCACGGCGCAACTGCCGCCCCTGGCCGGCCGCGGCCAGCCCCTCGACGTGACGGTCTCGTCGCTGGGCGATGCGACCTCGCTGCTCGGCGGAACGCTGGTCATGACGCCGCTGATGGGCGGCGACGGCCAAACGCATGCCGTGGCCCAGGGCGCTGTCTCGGTCTCGGGTTCGGCGGCCACCGGCGCCGCCGAATCCTATAGTCAGGGCGTGCCGACCGCCGGTCGCATCGCCAACGGCGCCATCGTGGAGCGCGAGGCACCCGGCTCCTTCGGACCCGGCGGTGCGCTGGTTCTGGAACTCAAGAACCCCGACTTCAAGACGGCCGTCCGCGTCGCCGACGCCGTCAACGCCTACACGCGATCTCGCTTCCACATGAAGGGAGCGCAGGAGAACGACCTGCGCCGCGTGACGCTGCTCTGTCCGCCGGGCGTCGGCGCGACGCGGTTCATGTCCGAGATCGGAGACCTGACGGTCGATCCCGACGTGCCGGCCCGGGTGGTCATCGACGAGCGGACCGGAACCGTGGTCATCGGCGAGGACGTCCAGATCTCGACGGTCGCGGTGACGCACGGCAGCCTTACGGTGCGGATCACCGAGACCCCCCAGGTGTCGCAGCCGGCTCCGCTGTCGAACGGCCGGACCCAGGTGGTGCCCTCGACGGCGATCTCGTCGACGGAACCCAAAGGCACGCTCGAAATCCTGCACGGCACGACGCTGAAGTCGTTGGTCAACGGCCTCAATCAGATCGGGCTGAAGCCCTCGGGCATCATCGCGATCCTCCAAGCCATCAAGTCGGCAGGTGCCCTGCAGGCCGAGTTGATCGCGCAGTAAGGATTCGTCGAGAATCGGACGCAGGGCCTGTTAACCGCTCACGCTCTACCGTGGTTTGACCACGCGGTTGCATCCTGGATTCGTAAGCAATGGCATTCGACCCCGTCACGCTGCTCACGATATCCATTGTCGTCCTGTTCGCCCTCGGCGCCGTGATGGTTCAATCGTCACGTGGCGACCGGTTCTGCCTCATGCTGCGCTTTTCCGGCCTCGGCTTCTTGAGCCTTGGCCTCGGCTTCGCGCTCATCCTCGCTGCGCCGACCGCCATCGATGCGCCTCTGCGCGTCCTCGGCCACGCCACGATGATGCTGGGCTACGGATTTTTGTGGAGTGCGGCGCGGAAGTTCAATGATCGCCCGATCCGTGTTTCCGTGGTGACAGCGGGCGCGCTGACATGGCTCGTCCTCACGTCGGTCTTCGATCCCTCGCAGGGCGGTCGTATCGCTCTCGCCTCGGCGACCGTGGCCGCCTACAGCGTCATGACGGCGTGGGAGAACTACGAGGGGGACGACAAGGCGGCAGCGTCGGGCGGCGAGTTGCAATCCCAGCGCTGGGCTTTCCGCGTCTTCGCGGGCCATGCGACCTTCTTCGGCTTGAGATCGCTATTCGGCTCCACCTTCGGCTTCGTCGACTGGGGGATGGCCGTCCGGCAGGTCTGGAGCGCCTTGCTGGGCTTCGAGACCGTGCTGTTCGCGATTCTGGTCGGTGTCACCTGTGTGGCGATGAGCCGTGAGCGGACCGAGCGGCTGCATCGGCGCGAAGCGCTCGAAGATGCCCTGACGGGCATCGGCAACCGGCGGGCGCTGTACCGCTCGGGCGCTGCCTTGCTCGACACGTCCCGGCGAGCCGGCCGGCCGGCCGCCCTGCTGCTGATGGACCTCGACGGGTTCAAGATCATCAACGATTGCCACGGTCATCCGGCGGGAGACCGGCTGCTCGTCGCCTTCGCGCGGCTCGCCCACGATTACCTGCCTCCCACGAGCCTCATCTGCCGTGTCGGTGGAGAGGAATTCGCCGCCATCCTGCCCGGTGCCGATCTCGCCCGGGCCCACGCCGTCGCCGACGAGATCCGCGCCCTTTTCGCCCACGTCGCGCTGGAGAGCCCGTTGGGGCCGCTGCGCGCCACGGTGAGCATCGGCGTCGCGTCGATGCGGGACCAGAGGGTAGAGGACGGGGAGGTCGGCGAGCTTCTGAGCCGCGCCGACATCTGCCTCTATGCGGCGAAGCGCGGCGGCCGCGACCGCGTGGTGTCGGAAGGCGATGCCGCCCTCGCGGATCCGTCCCTCACCGACCCCTGGCGCCGTTCGGCCGCCTGAGCGGCAGCCTCTACAATCCGTCGAGAAAGCCCGGCGCCGACGCGATAGGCGGAGCCGTGGTCAGACCTGCGATGTCTGGCATGGGGCGGCGCAGCGCCGGGTCCGTGGCCACCGCCGCCTCGATCGCCGCCGCAACCCCGAGCACCAGCGCGTCCCCGCCGCGCGGCCCGACGATCTGCAGGCCGAAGGGCAGGCCGGCCTCATCCCGGCCGAGCGGCAGGCTCAGCGCCGGATGGCCCGCCAGCGTCACCGCATAGGCCAGCGCCAGCCAGTGGAAATAGGAGCGCGTCGGCGCGCAGTCGATGTCCTCGGGATAGGCCTCGGTCCAGGGTCGCGGGCTGAGCGTGACCGCGGGGCTGACGAGCACATCGTGATCGCGGAAGAAGGCCTGGAACGATCGGTAGATGCGGGTCTGCGCGGCGGCGGCTCGGCTGTAGTCGCCGAGGCTGTAGCCCAGTCCTTCCTCGACGTTGGCGCGAATGTTCGAGCCCAGCATGGCGGGGCGAGTACGGTAGTTCTCGCCGTGCTGGGTCAGGAAGTGCGAGGCACGCAGGACCGCGAAGGCGTCGTCGGCGCCCGCGCAATCCGGCGTCGCGATGTCGGTCCGGGCGAAGAGCGGCGACAGCGCCGTCACGCGCGATCGGAACACGCGCCGCACATGCTGCTCGGTCGGGGCGAAGCCGAAATCCTCCGTAGCGGCGAGGCGAAGGCCCTTGAGGTCGGGGGCATGCACCGGAGTCCATCGCTCGGCCCGGGCCCGCACGGCCTCGCCGGGCAGGGTATAGGACAGAGGATCGGCGCAGTCGTCGCTCGCCAGGACCGAGAGCATGAGCGCTGCGTCGGCCACCGTGCGGGCCATCGGCCCGTCGGTCGGAAGCGGCGAAAAGCCGAGGCCCCGCGTGGCGCTGGCCACGAGGCCGGGGGAGGGCCGCATGCCTACGATCCCGGCATATGCGGCAGGATTGCGCAAAGAACCGCC
>JAYVMK010000581.1:0-6475 GCA_043758995.1 Lichenibacterium sp.
AGCCATCCCGTCGCGAAGGTGCCGACGCAACCGAGCGTCAGCACCTCTTGAACCTTGGCGCGTCCGAACCGCTCTACCGCGTCACCGATGCGATCGAAGGCATCGGCTAGGGCGGGAAAGAGGGCTAGACCCTCATCGGTGAGGGCGAGACCGCGGGGGAGCCTGCGGAAGAGCGAGGCGCCCAGCGCCTCCTCAAGCGCTTTAACCTGATGGCTGACCGCGGCCTGCGTTACCCGTAGTTCGAGCCCTGCGCGTTTAAAACTGAGGTGCCTTGCCGAAGCTTCGAACGCCTTCAGGGCATTGAGTGTGAGATGAGGACGCGGCACGTCGACCTTACTTTTTCTATGGGCTGGTCGAACAAATGCTCGTTTGCGGCGGTCGCGTCCATCGCAGAGATAAGGCCCGGCGCTGGAGCCGGGAGACGGACATGTTGTCGAGACGTCGAATGATGGCTGTGGGTGGCGGCGCCGCGATCGGCGGACTCTTAAACTCTCGGGCCGCCTTTGCCGGGGTAAAAGCGGCGCCGGACGTTGTTCAAACCGAACTCGAGAGGATCGAAGCAGCCACGGGCGGGCGGCTCGGCGTCGCCCTCGTCGACACGGGTTCCGATAGGACGATCACATATCGGGGAGAGGAGCGCTTTCCGATGTGCTCGACTGCGAAAGTGCTGGCTTGTGCGGCCCTTCTCGCCCGCGTTGACGCGGGCAACGAGAGCCTCGAGCGACGCGTTCGATACGTGGCGGCGGATCTCGTCGCCTACTCTCCCATGACCAAGGAGCACGTCGGCGGCGATGGTGTAACGCTTGCTGCCCTTTGTGAGGCCGCCCTCACCTTGAGCGACAACACGGCAATGAACCTGATCCTCGCCAATGTTGGCGGTCCCGCGGCCGTGACGAGCTTTGCGCGGTCGCTGAACGATCCGGTAACGCGACTGGACAGGACCGAGCCTTCCTTAAACGAAGCCACGCCCGGCGATCCGCGAGACACCAGCACGCCGACCGCTATGGCGGGCAGTCTCCGCAAGCTCGCGTTGGGCAGCGCGCTCTCAGCGCGATCCCGCGATAGCCTCTGCGCTTGGATGCTCGCCAACACGACCGGAAACGCGAAACTTCGAGCGGGCGTGCCGCAAACGTGGCGAGTCGGCGACAAGACGGGCAACGGGGACCAAGGTTCTTCCAATGATGTCGCGGTCATGTGGCCACCGAACCGAGCGCCGATTATAGCGGTCGTCTACCTTACAGGCGCTACGTCCGTTTCGGATGATGCTCGTGCGGCCGCCTCCGCCGAAGTGGGTCGGGCTGCGGCAGCATGGGTCGGAGTATGACATGAGACAAAGAGGTCCCACTCGAGGGCGACCACATAAAACCTCGGACGAAGGGTGGCTCTGACCGCCTTTCGTGCTGACGCTCGCCTGCGTGCCCTGCAAACAGGGATAAGGCTGCTGAGGACGTCCGCGACTTTGTCACAGACACCAAGCGCCTGCCTCGCATCCTGGCCCACGCTAGGCACCACTGCGCGACGCGCCGACGGTGAACGGTACCCGATCGGCGCTGTTCGAGTCTCTGAAGGCAACGGGGCTTTCCGTGGAAGTCGACTCGGCGGACGGACAATGTGGTACCGCCACCGCTTCGGGGTGCGGAAGACGCACGACCTCGACGCCGCTTGCGTCGGCGTCATCCAAGCGATCGTCGCCTTGCAGTAACAACCGTTCGTCGTCGACGCTATGGGGGCGCGGCAGCTACTGCCGCACCCGCGTCGATCGTGACGGCTCCCGTGGGGCTACCTGCCGCAAACGAAGGACGTGTGGAGCTTTCGCACCTGAGACCTCGCAACGGCCGTGATACCGACAGGGAGGAAGGTTGAAACGTGGACCGGCCGCGTTGAGATGCGGTCGACGGGATCGTTCAACATCCAGCTCCGCCATGTAGTCTTTAGGACAGACCGAGCACAAACATGAACGTGCGAGCGAACTGCGGCGGCGTAGAGGCCGCGTGCTTATCAGATACCGGTGCGACCGGCGGTCTCTGACCACATGCCGCTCGAGCCTAAGTCTCACTGCCCCGCGGTGCTGTAGTTCATTTTTTCGAGATCCTCGATCAGCCCTGGGCCATTCGGGTGCCAGTCGAGCCGGGCCTGTGTCTTGGCACCCGAAGCCCACAGATCCATGCCGGCGAACATCGCCATCCACCCGAAATAATCCTTGGCCTCGTCCGGCGTGATCGATTTGACGGGCAGGCCGAGTCCCTTCCCGAGCACTTCGACGATATGTTTCAGCGGAATGCCTTCCTCGGCGACCGCATTGTAGCGCGCACCCTTCTGGCCCTTCTCCAGCGCGAGCCGGTAGAGACGGGCGACGTCAGCGACATGCGCCGCCGGATACCGGTTGCTGCCGTCGCCGACATAGGCCGAAACACCCCTTTCGCGAATAATTGCGAGCAGCGGCGTGATCAGCCCCTGCTTTATGGTGTCGTGCACCTGCGGCAGACGCATGATGATCACGTTGACGCCGGTCTCCAGCAGCACATTGCCCGCCATCTCGGACGCCACGCGCGGGTTGGCATGGGTGAGGTCGAGAAGATCCTCGTCCGCCGGCTTGCCGGGACCTGCGCTGCCCAGGCCAGTGCCCGAGGTGATCACGAAGGGCCGGTCCGACCCTTTGAACACGGAGCCGATCGCCTCGATCACGCGCCGGTCCTTGTCGCAGTTCGCTGCGAAGTTCGAAAAGTCGTGATCGAAGGCGCAATGGATCACGCCGTCGGCCTTTTCGGCACCGCTACGGACGCTGTCCGGATCTTCAAGCGTACCGCGATGCACCTCGGCTCCGGCGGCTGTGAGGCGGCTGGCACCCTCGTCCGAACGGGTCAGACCGACGACCTGATGCCCGGCCTGAATCAGGTCCGGTACAATGCGCGATCCGATGAAGCCTGTGGCGCCGGTGAGAAAAACACGCATGAGAAGCTTCCTTTGTTGTTTGCCGAGTGACTATCGCTTAGGATTTCTTCCAGTTAAATATGAGCAACTATCGTGGTATAATGAACAGCAGGATCGCCATGTCCGAGGCCACAACCACTCCTGACAACCTGCTAGGCAGGTATCTCAGGGATCGCCGCACGCGACTTGATCCTGCTGCCTTTGGCTTCGCCGGGCGCCGCCGTACCCCGGGGCTCCGTCGTGAAGAGGTGGCGCAACGCGCCAATATCAGCGCGACCTGGTACACTTGGCTGGAGCAGGGCCGCGGCGGGGCGCCGTCAGCCGAGGTGCTTGAACGACTCGTCGGTGGCCTGATGCTCACCGAGCCCGAGCGGGAACATTTGTTCATGCTTGGCCTCGGCCGCCCGCCTGAAGTTCGCTACAAGGCGGTTGACGGCGTGACGCCACGCCTGCAGCGCCTGCTCGACACTCTCGAAATCAGCCCCGCTCTGGTTAAGACGGCAACCTGGGACGTGGTCGCTTGGAACCGGGCGGCTGCCGCGGTGCTGACCGACTGGAGCACGCTGCCGCCGGGCGAGCGCAACATCCTGCGGCGGATCTTCCTCGACCCGCGCGTCCGTTTAGCCCAACATGACTGGAAAGGCCTTGCCCGCTTTGTGGTGGGTGCCTTTCGGGCCGATGCCGCCCGCGCCGGTGCAACGTCCGAAGTGGTCATGCTGGTCGACGAACTGTGCCGGGGTAGCCCGGACTTCGCCGCGCTGTGGCGGGAGAACGACGTGCTCAGCCATGGCGAAGGCGTCAAACAGTTCAACCATCCGACGCTTGGCCCGATCGAGCTGGAATATTCCGCGTTCGCCGTCGATGGCCGGCCCGACCTTGGCCTGATCGTCTATAACCCGGTCGACGGTGCGGTCGCCAATCGCATTCGTGCTCTGGTCAATCCCAAGCCTGTCAAAACTCGCCGCCGCAGCAGCTAAAGAGCGCGAACGGCTACTCGAGGCGGCAACGTTCGATCGAACAAACCATAATGCTTTGCCACGCTGGCCCGCTCGGCCCCGGTCAGGTGCACTATATATTGGGACAGGGATTGCCCACTTCGCGTTACTAGGGCACTTGTCTGCTCCGATGTTCACCAGTAGTAGGCCGGTCACACGGTGCTACCCTTGGCGTCGAAGCGGGCCTGCGCATCCGCGAGATCGCTCGAATGCTCCACGACCCAGGTGCCGAGTTCGTTGACCGGCCCGGCCAACGAGTGCCCCAGTGTCGTCAACTCGTAATCGACGCGCGGCGGAGTGGACGGTGTCACCGTTCGTCTTACTAAGCCGTCACGCTCCAGATTGCGCAGCGTCAACGTCAACATTCGCTGGGAAATGTCGCCTACTTCGCGCTTAAGCTCGCTGAAACGGCGCGAGCGCCTGCGCAAATGCATAATGACTAGCACGCTCCACTTGTCGCCGATGCGTGAAAGCATTTGCGAGATCTTGGCGCATTGCGGCGCGAGGCTTGGGACGATCTCAGTCACATTCCTGTAACCTTGGTATACATTTTGTGCCGTCTTGCGGCGTGGTGGCCATCGCATATCATAGTCGGTATCGAAAAGGAACCCACTATTATGAAACTCCTTCACATCGACACTAGCATTCTGGGCGGTCGCTCCGTTACACGCGAACTGACCGCGATGATCGTAACGCGCCTTGCAGCCGACAGACAGATTGAGACAACCTACCGAGACCTTACCGCCGAGGCCGTGCCCCACCTCACGGCGGTGAGCCTGCCGAGCAAACATCCGGGCTCTGCGATGGCGGGTCCCCTCGATGCGGCGGCTCAGGCCATTCGCGACGAGAGCGATCGCATGCTGGAGGAATTCCTGGTGGCTGACGTCGTGGTTGTCGGTGCGCCTATGTACAACTTCACCGTGCCGACGCAGCTGAAGAGCTGGATCGATCGCCTGATCGTTCCAGGGACGACGTTCCGGCCCGGTCCGAACGGCGTCGAGGGATTGGCCAAAGGCAAGCGGGTCATCGTGGCGCTCGCCCGGGGCGGGTTCTACGGGCCGGAGACGGCGGCGGTCTCGGCCGAGCACGCCGAGAGCCTGCTGCGGACGGCGTTTGGATTTATCGGGATCACGCCTGAGTTCGTGCTGGCCGAAGGGCTGAACGGCGGCCCCGACATTAAGGCCAAGGCTGTAGGTTCGGCCCGCGTTGCGGTCGAGCAACTGGCAGCCTAGCTCCGAACAGGGTCACCATAACCAGCCATTCGAGGCGGCGATCCACGTTGGCCGCTGCCCATTGTGGACCGGATGGGCAAAGGCACATTGGTCACATCTGAAAACGCCAAGGCGGCTTTGAAGCTGTTCGCCGAGTTTCCGGGTGGGCGTGTACTGTTCACCGACATCAACATGCCTAGCGTCTCAATCGGATACACCTCGCCCGCGAGGTCTACTTGAGGTGGCCGCCCATCAAACTCGTCGTTACATCAGGCAGGTCGAAGCCGCCGAGACGGCATGGATTAGAAATCCTCACACAATCTGCCTAAGTTTCGCGTGCACCCTGTCGCGAAAAAATCGCCCAAATGACCGCTTGCGCGACGGGATCCGAAATCGATTCTGACTACGCCGGTTCAATACGACGGAGCAGGTTGGACAGCATTCTTTTGCTCAAGATGACCGTCTCTCTTGAGGCACTCAAGGCTATGGGCTTCAACCTCACTCGAATTCGTCGAGCCTGTCGTGAAGAGCTTCGATCGATCCCATCCGCTCGCGAGCGGCTCCGCCGAGGCGGCCCGCGACGCAAAACCCGAGATAATGAATCATGCTCATTGCACTAATGTCGCTGTCGAAGGCCGACGTGCTGCGGCCCTCGCAGGCGAGGGTCCAGGTGCCGAGATCTTTAAGATGACTGGCGGTGGGATCCGTGATGAGCAGCACCCGCGCCCCGGCGGCTTGCGCCGCTTCGGCGACGAGGCGGAATGCGGGTGTGCGACGGCGGAGCCCGACCGCCACGAGAACGTCGTCTCGGTCAAGTTCGGAGACATACTCGGAGAGCGTCTCTCCCGCGGCCGGCAATAGGCAGACGTTGCGGCGGACCTGGATCAGCGTCCACCTCAGATAGCTCGCCAGCATATGGCTTTTGCGGAAGCCGAGGCAGAAAATGCGCGGCGCCTCGGCTAGCGCTGCGATAATGGCTTCGAGATTGGTCGGCAGCCCCGCGAGCGTCTCCTCAAGGTTGGCGATCTCGCATTCGATGTGGGACCGTGTCGCTTCAGCGAGCGCACGTCCTTCGAGGGCCGGCGAGTTTAGATAACGCGGCGAGCCCCACTTCTGCGCGCCGCGGGCGTCCTGGCGAGCCTCGTCGTAGCTGGCGTATCCGAGCCGCCGGACGAGGCGGGTAGCAGTTGCGTTTGAAACCTTGGCGAGCTTCGTCAGCTCGCTCGCCGAGTAGCTGGCCAACTCGCCTGGAAAGCTGAGTATGAGATCGGCGAGTACGCGCTCGCTCGGCGGCAGTTCGGCATAGCGCGCCTGGATCCTGGCTTCGATCGCCTGCGG
>JAYVMK010000582.1:0-1877 GCA_043758995.1 Lichenibacterium sp.
AAGGCGATGAGCATCGTATTCTCGCGCCCGATCCGGTCCGACAGGGCGCCGAAGAAGGGGCGAGTGAGGCCGTTGCAGAACCGGTCGATGGTCAAGGCCAGCGGCAGGGCCGCCATGCCGAAGACGGCGGCACCGGTGACGCCGAAATCGCCCGCGAAGAAGCCGATCTGCGTCGTCACCATGAGGCCGGTCGTCGACATCAGCGCCATCATGACGAACATCAGCCAGAAGATCGGATGACGCAGCATGGCGGAAGTCGCGACGTCCGGCACGCCGCGGCGGCTTTCCGGAAGGTCGGCCTCGACGGCGGGGCTCGCGGGTGGGCGGCGCAGCCCGGCTGCCGCCAGGACGCCCAGGACGGCGAAGATGAGTCCGAATTCGAAGAGCGTCGCCTGATAGCCCGCTTCGGCGAGCTTGCCGGCGATCGGGAAGGTGGTGAGGATCGCCCCCATCCCGTAGCCGGCCGCCACGATCCCGGCCGCGAAGCCGCGACGCTCGGGGAACCAGGCCATCACGAGCCCGACGACGCCCACATAGACGATGCCGGTGCCGAGACCGCCGATGAGGCCGTAGCTGAGATAGAGTTGGGTCAGCGTGGTCGAATAGGACGCCAGCACCCAGCTGAGCCCCGTCAGGGCGCCGCCGAGCCCGATCAGCGGCGCCGGACCGAAGCGTTGCACCAGATAGCCCTGGAAGGGCGAGAAGAAGGTCTGCAGGACGATCAGGATGGTGATCGTCACCTGCAGGGCGGCGGCCTGGGTGCCGAGGCCGGCCAGCAGGGGCTTGGTGAACAACGCCCAGACATATTGCGGGCTCGATGCCGTCATCATGCAAAGAAGGCCGAGGCCGAGTTGCACCCACCGGGCCTTGCCGGCGCTGGTCGTGATAGCCGGTTGGCCCATTGTCGTCGTACTCAAGGTGTCTGATCCGCAGCTGAGAAGAAGATGCGTGGATCGCATGCAATTCAGCGGCCAGGATGCCGAAGCCGAGATCCTGGCGCGAACCGGAGGAGGCGAGAGCGTCCCCTCCTTGGGAGGACAGCATCGATGTGCGGACGGTTCACGCAACGCTACACCTGGGCCGAGGTGCATGCCTTCCTGAGCGTCGTCGGGGCGCCGAAGAATCTGAGGCCCCGTTACAACATCGCCCCCACGACCGAGGTGGATGTCGTCGTCGACCGCGGACAGGGCCGCGAGATCCTGTCGATGCGCTGGGGATTGGTGCCCGCCTGGTGGACGAAGGCGCTCAAATCCGTGCCGGCGACCTTCAACGCGCGCGCCGAAACGGTAACGTCGAAACCCATGTTCCGGGACGCCTTTCGCAAACGCCGCTGCGTCATCCCGGCCTCCGGCTTCTTCGAATGGACGGACGGCGCGGGCGGCAAGCAGCCCCACTACTTTTCGGCCGCGGACGGGTCCATCCTGGCCTTCGCGGGTCTGTGGGACCAATGGGCCGATCCGGCGACCGGCGAAACCATCCTGTCCTGCACCGTCATCGTTTCGGGTGCCAGCGACTGGATGGCGCCCTACCACGACCGCATGCCGGTACTGATCGGCGAAGGTGAGGTGGAGGCCTGGCTCCGCGGCGAAGCCGGAGCCGAGGTGCTTCGACCTGCCGCCGAGGCGCTTCTGCAGGAATGGCCGGTGTCGCAGCGGGTCAGCAGGGCGGGCGCTGCCGACGATCCGGGTCTCATCGAGCCGATTGCCGAACAACCGCCGCGGATCGGCCTGCTGCTCTAATGGGCGGTGGGGAACTGCACCGGAGGGGCCCTGCTTTAAAGGGTGGGCGTTCCAGGAGGATAACGTGTCGAAGCGGGTTCTGGTGGTCGAAGACGATCCGATGCTGAGAGTTGACGCCGCTTCGATGTTCGAAGCGGC
>JAYVMK010000583.1:0-2497 GCA_043758995.1 Lichenibacterium sp.
CGCCGCGCTGATCGTGCCCCCGCCGGGGCACGATCTCGTCGTGACGGTGGATGCCCTTGTGGCCGGAGGCCACTTCTTCCCCGAAGATCCGCCCGACGCCATTGCCCGCAAGGCGCTACGCGTGAACCTGTCGGACCTCGCCGCCAAGGGCGCAAAGCCGCTCGGCTTCACCCTCGCTCTGGCGTTGCCGAAGGACTGGGCCGCCGACTGGCTCCAGGCTTTCGCACAAGGTCTCGGCGAGGACGCCGAGGCCTATGCCTGTCCGCTGCTCGGCGGCGACACCGTGAAAGCCAGCGGCGCGCTGACGCTGTCGATCACGGCCTTCGGCGCCGTTCCGTGCGGTCGCATGGTGCCGCGCACGGGGGCGCGTCCGGGAGACCGTCTCTACGTGTCGGGAACGATCGGCGATTCCGCCCTCGGTCTGCAGTTGCGGCTTGCCGGGGCCGCGGCTGCGGAGAGCCATGCGCATCTCCTCGACCGCTACCTCTATCCCCGCCCGCGTCTCGCCTTGCGCGAAGCCCTGCTCGGCTTCGCGTCCGGCGCCATGGACATCTCCGACGGCTTCGTGGGGGATCTCAAGAAGATGATGCGGGCCTCGGGTGTGACCGGTGAGGTGGATCTCGCCGCCGTCCCGCTGTCACCTGCGGCCTCACGCGCTGTCGCGCAGGATCCCGCGGCTTTCGATACCGCGGTGACGGGCGGCGACGATTACGAGATCCTGGCGAGCGTTCCCGAGGCGGCCTGTGCCGGCTTCGAGGCCGCGGCTGCGGCCGCCGGCGTTCCCGTGACGGCGACCGGACGCGTCGTCGCCGGGGAGGGCGCGACCCTGTTCCGCGACCGCGACGGGACCGCCAGGACCTTCGCCCGCGGTTCGTTCAGCCATTTCTGAGGCAGGTCAGGGGAGACCGGCCGCGACACCGCGACCGACCGAAACGTCGAAGCTCACGCTCGTGTTGCTGGTCAGGGCATAGGCGAAACCCGCACCGACGCGCGGCGCCGCATAGAGGGTGCCGGCGCCGTTCATCAGATCGTTGAAACTGTCCGTCGTGTTGGAGGCGAGTCCGCCACCGGTCACCGGCTTGGCCACGACGAGGCCGGCCGTGACGAAGGGCGTGATCCGGCCCATCGGATAGCCGACCTGAGCGCTCGCCTCGCCATAGTCGAACCCCTTGAGACCCGGCCGGCCCCAGAGCGACGGGCCGTAGCCCGTCGTCCCCTGGAGTCCGAGCAGTATGCCGTTGTCGAGCACCCGGTCGTAGCCCGCATAGACGTCGCCCCCGATGCCGCCCTTGATGCCGTGGCCCGAGACGCCGAAGATCTCGGTCCCGATATAGAGGCCGTGGTAGATCGATTCCGGCACCTGCGGATCGAGCGCCATGCTGGGGAGCGTCGCGGCACTCTGGGCGGCGGCCGGAACACTCGCGGGAGGCGGGGCCGTGATGAGCAACGGTGCATCGGCGGCGCGGGCCGATGTCGTCGCCCCGATCAGGACAGCCAGGATCAGCGCGCGCCTCATTCCGATCTCCACGATCTGCCAGACGCTCAGCTTTGCCTCGTCGGCAGGGTGGACGCAAGGCGCCGCGCGTGATCGCCCTTGCCGCGGACCTTTCGGAAGCCGACACTTCGCGTGTCCGTCGTGGTCCCGGAGTGTTTCATGCGATTCGCCGCGCTCGCGCTTCTTGTCGGCTTCGGCCTGTCGTCGACGGCCCGCGCCGCCGAGCCCGACCCTTACATCTTCGATCTGTTGGCGTTGCAGCCCTACAAGGGCAATTTCGCCCGGCTGGTGAAGGCCAAGACGGTGCCCGATTGGGTCAAGGCCATTTCGATCCAGGGGGCCGGCACGGCGGGACCGATGAAATCCGTCGACGTCGGCGGGACACCCTACCGGCTCGACCGCGTGTGCAAGGTGGATGCCTGTGCCGGCAATACGCTCGATGTGCTCTGGGCGCCGCGCGGCGTCAAAGTCTGGGCCGCGCTCACCGAAACCGGTAAGCCACCCGTCGTGCTGGGCGACCCCAAGGGCCCGCAGGCCAAGGCGCTGACCGAGGCGGCAGCGGCGGCCGCGTCCACGACCGCTTCGGCTCCGGCGCAGACCGCGCCGTCGACCAGTGCCTCGCCAGCTTCAGCTGCCGGTGGGCCGACCCCGCCGAAATAATGGCGCCGTGCGGTCCATCAGCTCCCGCACCCGCCACAGCCTCCGCCGCCGCAGCCGCCGCCGCCACCACACCCGCCGCTTCCGCCCGCTTGCGAATTCAAGAGTGCGGCGTAAGGCGCAAACTCGGTGCCGACGAGGACGGCGGCGCCGATGCAGGCGAATGCTGCGATCACTTCGTCGGCTTTAGGAGCTCGCAACGCTCGCTCGTTCTCGTCCTTGTACGTCTGCAAGGCCGCGCTCCCGACCTTCGAAGCCGGACGGCGCAGGCCCGCGATCACCAGAGCAGAAGCCAGGGTGATCACCATCAAACCAATCAGATCACCTACCGGTCTGTCCCGTGCT
>JAYVMK010000584.1:0-4110 GCA_043758995.1 Lichenibacterium sp.
GCCTCTCCTTCCGCCACGACGCAGAATTTCAGCGACGAGCCCGCGGCGCGGCGCTGGCCGATCGGGAGCCGCGCCAGCAAAGCTTCGGTGTCGGCATCGCCATGCGAGCGGCTCGCCAGCGCGATCCAGTCCGCGCCAGGCGCGGTGCGGGTCCGGAGGACCCGATCCTCGACGGCCGCCGCGAGGTCGCCGCCGGGCGCGACGCGGCGGACACGCGCCGTGGCACCGCCCGACCAGAGCCGTTCCAGCACTGGCGCGTAGACAGCGCCCGCCACCGGCACGCCATCCGCGACGAGGCCGATGTTGACGGTGAATTCGCCGTTCCGGTTCAGGAACTCCCGCGTGCCGTCGAGCGGGTCGACGAGGATGAAGCGCGCACAGGCGGCGATCCCCTCGCCGCGGGCTGCCGCCTCTTCGGCCAGAACCGGCCAGCCGGGCAGCCGCTCCGCCAAGCCGGCCAGGATCAAGGCTTCGGCGCGCTCGTCCGCCTCCGTGACGGGGCTGCGGTCATCCTTCAATCTCGATTCGCAACCGGCGCCGTAAACCTCCATCACCACGGCGCCCGCCGCGACGCAGAGTTCGGCGAAGCACTCGGCCAAACGGTCGCGGGCGGCGATATCGAGCGGGCCGGTCGGAGACGGAAGAGAGATGTGGGACGACATGGCGGCTTTCGCGATGGGATTGCACCCCTGCCCTACGCCATTGCATCGGTGCAGGAAACCGCTTCGCCTGCCCGTCTCCGGACTCGGCTCCCACGCTGCCCCACCGTCATGTGCAAAGATTGGTTAACTTTTTCGGAAGATTCTCTAGGCTATGGAGTGTCGGCTGAGCCGGAAACCCTGAGCCGCGTTCGGTGCGCCGATGGCTCCCCACCCCTGTCGGCGCGGACCGAACCCTCCTGTGCGAGGGATCCCGCGAACGAGACACAACGGAAGCCGCATCATGACGCTCATCGCGCTCGAAGCCCTCGACCTCGCGGCCCTGCTGTGCTCGCGCGTTTGTCACGACGTGATCAGCCCGGTCGGGGCCATCGTGAACGGCCTCGAAGTGCTCGACGAGGAAAAGGATCCCGAAATGCGGACTTTCGCGCTCGACCTCGTCAAGAAGAGCGCCACCGTGGCCTCGGCCAAGCTGCAGTTCTGCCGGCTGGCCTTCGGCGCCGCCGGTTCGGCGGGCGCCTCCATCGATACGGGCGACGCCGAGACGGTGACCCGTGGCCTCTTCGGCGACGACAAGATCAAGCTCGACTGGCGCGCGCCGCGCATCCTGATGCCCAAGAACAAGGTCAAGCTGATCCTCAACCTCTGCCTGATCGCGGCGGGGACCATCCCGCGCGGCGGCACCATGACGGTCGATGTCGAAGGCGAGGGCGACGAAGCCGCGATCCGCATCGTGGCGAAGGGCGGCTATGCCCGCGTTCCGCAGGGAGTGGCGGCTCTGCTGGCGGGCGCGCCCGAGCACGGCACCATCGATGCCCATGCCATCCAGCCCTATTTCGCCGGGCTTGTCGCGCGTGAGGTCGGCATGGTGGCGACTGTGCGCAGCGATCCGGAGGGGATCGTCATCGAGGGCCGGCCCGTGATGCAGGACGGCGTCCTGCCCGGCGACGACGGCGAGACCTTGCCCGATGCCGCCGGTGCCGCCCTCGATCTCGCCGACCAGATGCGGGCCGCCACCACGGGCTCCGCGCCGCTCTCGCGCTTCAACGCCGCCTAGCGACGAACGGCGGAGCGCTCCGGCGCTCCGTGGCTTGCTGCCGCCGACGAACAGCCGTTCTTGCGGGAGAGCGATCGTCCTTACGATTTGCACCGGCGCGAAGGTGCTTTAGCTTCGACGAGACGGTCGTGAGCCCTTAAGGAGCATCAACAATGACCCGCGTTCTGGTGGTCGACGATTCCAGCGTCATCCGAAAGGTGGCGCGCCGAATCCTGGAAGGTCTGTCGCTCGAGACTGCCGAAGCCGATAGCGGTCAGGCAGCCATCGAAGCCTGCACGGCGGACATGCCGGATGGTGTCCTGCTGGATTGGAACATGCCAGAGATGGACGGCCTTGCGGTGCTGAAGGCGCTGCGCAAGCTGCCGGGGGGCGACAAGCCCAAGATCCTGTTCTGCACCACGGAGAACGACTTCGCTCATATCGCCAAAGCCCGCGAGGCCGGCGCCGATGAGACCATGATGAAGCCCTTCGACAAGGAGATCCTGCGGGTCAAGATGGCGGCAGTCGGCCTCATCTGAGGCCGACTGGTATCATCGTCCTCGGTTAACGCGCGTTACGCCGCGTTCGACAGGCCCGGCGCGCCGGCCAGAGCGCGGAAGACCTCCGACACGATTTCGAAAGACCGCAGCCGGGCCGCCGGGTCGTGCACCATGGCGGTGACCAGGATCTCGTCCGGCCGATGCTCGGCCATGAAGTCCTCGAGCCCGCGCCGCACCGTCACGCGCGATCCGACGATCGACTGGGACAGGGCGCTCTGCAGCACCATCTGCTCGCGCGATCCCCAGTGATGATTCCGATCGGCGATCGGCCGGGGCAGCTTGCCGGGCGTGCCAAGGCGCAGGTTGATGAACTGCTGCTCGACCGAGGTGAAGAGGTAGCGCGCCTCCTCGTCGGTTTCAGCCGCCGTGACGTTCAGGCAGAACATCATGTGGGGCTTGGCCAACTGGGCCGACGGCTGGAAATTATGACGATAGACGGCAGCCGACTCGCGCATCTGTGCGGGCGCGAAATGCGACGCGAAGGCATGGGGCAGGCCGAGGGCGGCTGCCAACTGGCCGCCGTAGGTGCTGGAGCCGAGGATGAACAATGGCACGTTCAGGCCGGCGCCGGGCACGGCCTGAACCTGCTGACCCGGTTCGGCGGCCTGGAAATAGTGCTGCAGCTCCATCACGTCGCGTGGGAAGCCGTCGGCATCGGTGAGGTTGCGCCGCATCGCCCGCGCGGTCAGCCCATCCGAGCCGGGAGCCCGACCGAGCCCGAGATCGATGCGGCCCGGGAACAGCGCCGCCAGTGTGCCGAACTGCTCGGCGATGGCCAGCGGAGCATGGTTCGGCAGCATGACGCCGCCCGCTCCGACACGGATCGTCTTGGTGCCCTCGGCAACGTAGCCGGCCACCACCGAGGTCGCCGCCGACGCGATGCCGGTCATGTTGTGATGCTCGGCCAGCCAGTAGCGATGATACCCCCAGCGCTCGGTGTTCTGAGCCAGTTCGCGCGTGTTGCGCAGCGCCTGACCGGCGTCGGAACCCTCCGGCACCGGGCAGAGATCAAGGACGGAATATGGGATCATGACGGTACCCGCTGCTGCGGGGACGGCCCCGCTCTGATCAATCAAGATAGGGTGATGCCCCCTCCCGCTTCAACCCGACCGCGCGATCGGCGCCGAGCGGATCACCGCGTCTTGGCCCCGTGTTGCGGTGCGGCGACGCTTCGCTTGTTTGACGCGGGTCACAGGACTATTATCGGTACCCATGAGTTCTGATAGTTACGCGCGGGCCCCTGCCCGTCGCCGGATCGGGACCAGGACGGCATGAGGCGGTGATGCGGCGTTCGGGCCTGAGTTGGAACATGTCGCTGGTGATGGCGCTGGCGGCGGCTTCGCCGGCCTTTGCACAGGCGCCTCCGGGCGGCCCTCCCGCGGTGGGCGTCATCAAGGTCACCAAGCACCCTGTCACCGAAACGGATCGGTTCATCGGCCGCATCCAGGCCACCGCGCGGGTCGACGTCGTGGCCCGCGTCACGGCCTATCTCGAATCCTACGACTTCAAGGAAGGCGACGAGGTCAAGAAGGGCCAACCCCTCTACAAGCTGGAGCAGCCGCCATTTCAGGCCGTGGTCGAGGCCGAGCAGGGTACCATCCAGCAGTTCCAGGCTCAGCTCGCCAACGCCAATGTGACGCTGCAGCGCGCCAACACCCTTCTGAACACGCCGGCCGGGCAGCAGTCGACGGTCGATACCGCCCGGGCCACCCAAGGCAACGTGCAGGGCCAGTTGCTGACCGCGCAGGCTCAGTTGAAGACCGCGCAGATCAATCTCGGCTACACCACCATCACGTCGCCGATCGACGGCAAGATCGGCCGCACCAACGTCACGGCCGGCAATGTCGTGTCGCCG
>JAYVMK010000585.1:0-4058 GCA_043758995.1 Lichenibacterium sp.
GATGCGCCTGATCGCGGCCCTCTGATCGCACGCGAGGCTGGCGGCGGCCGCTCGCCGTCGTCAGATCGGGATCACGAGCCTCGCGGCGGCGCAGGCCCGCTGTAGGGCGCGGCCGAGCTGCTCGGCCGAATACGGCTTGTGGACGAGATCGAAGCCATGCGGCCCTTCCTGCGCCAGAACGTGGCTGTAGCCTGAAGTCAGCACGACGGGCAGCTCGGGATGGCGTCGGCGGATCTCCTGCGCGAGATCGATCCCGTTCATCCCGGGCATGACGACGTCGGAAAAGACCACGTCGAAACCGTGCGCCTCCTCTCCCAGGCGAGCCAGGGCATCGCCGGCGTTCGGCACCCAGGCGGGCTCGTAGCCGAGATCGAAGAGGATCTGGGTGGCGAACTGGCCGATCGCGACATTGTCCTCCACCACCAGGACGCGGCGGCCGTCGCCGGAGGGCGTGACCTCGCTCTCGTCGGCGGAGTCCGGCTCGGGAGCCTCGCTGGTGCAGGGCACGCGCGGCAGGTAGAGCGTGAAGGTCGTGCCGCGACCGAGCTCGCTCGTGACGTCGATGTCACCGCCCGATTGCTTGGCAAAGCCGAAGACCTGAGACAGACCGAGCCCCGTCTCCTTGCCGACCTCCTTGGTGGTGTAGAAGGGCTCGAAGATGCGGCTGATCTTGTCGGGATCGATGCCGCTTCCCGTATCGGAGAGCGCCACGGAGGCGAAGGGGACCGTGCTGCCGCCATGGCCGCGGATCGGCGGCAGCCCGCCGCCGCCGCGCAGGCGCAGCGTCAGCGTACCCTCGCCATCCATGGCGTCCCGGGCATTGACCGCCATATTGACGAGCGCCGTCTCGAACTGGCTGACGTCGGCGCGCACGTAGCAAACCTCATCCGGCACATCGAGGACCACGCGGATGCGGGCGCCCGTGACGGTATCGAGGAGATCCGCCACCGCGGCGAGACGCGCCCCGACATCGAACACCTCGGGCATCAGAGCCGATCGGCGTGCGAAGGCGAGCAGCTGACCCGTGAGCTTGGCCGCCCGGTCGACGGTATCCGAGACGGCATCGAGATAGCGGCGGCGGCGGTCCTCGGCCAGGGTCGGCCGGCGGAGAAGGTCGACGGAGGAGCGGATGATGGTGAGGAGGTTGTTGAAATCATGCGCGATCCCCCCCGTGAGCTGGCCCACGGCCTCCATCTTCTGCGACTGGCGCAGCGCCTCTTCCTGGATCATCAATCGGTCCGTGCGCTCCCGCACCTGCTGCTCCAGCGTCGCATTCAGGTCGCGCAGTGCCGCCTCGTTGGTGCGGCGCGCCGTGACATCGAGCGCCACGCCGTCGAGGCGCAGCGGCTGGCCGCCGAATCCGTAGGACGGACGACCCCGGATGCCGATCCAGCGCGGGGCCTCGGCTGCACCGGCGAGGCGATATTCGATGTCGTAATCGGCGCCCGTCTGCAGCGAGCGCTCGAGGGTTTCCTCCATGCGCGGACGATCATCGTCGGCGATAGAGGCCAGCATGTCGATGTAGGTGAAGGATGCGCCGGGCGCACGCCCGAAGATCGTGCGGCACACGTCGGACGTCGTCAGCGTCATCGTGGTGAGATCGACGCTCCAGGTGCCGAAGCGGCCCGCCGTCAGGGCGAATTGCAGCTCGCGATCGCGCCGTTCCAGCGCCTCCCGGCTGGCCGCCAGTTCGGCCAGGCGGTCCCGCATCTCGAACTGGCGCTGGCGCGAGCGCAGCGCCGCCCCGACAGCGCTGATCAAGGATGCCCCACCGAGCGGGCGCTCCAGCACGATGGCGCTGGTGGCGGAGCTCGGCAAGGCATCCTGCCAAACGTCGGGAGCGGGCCTGCGTCCCTCCTGGCGATGCGCCAGAAGGATGACGGGCACGTCCGACCAGGACGGCTGAGCCCCCAGGGCCATATCGAGGGGCGCCGCGTCGCCGCCCAGAGCCTCTTCGGTCAGCAGAAGGGCGCCGGTGTCTTCGTCGAGCGCGCGCGCCATATCGGCAGGATTCGCGCAGACCGAGACGCCGTAGCCCGCCTGTTCGAGGAGCTTCGCCACGTTCTCGGCATCGCGGCCATAAGGCGCCGAGACAAGGACGCGGAAGCCGCTGCCCGTCGTCCTATGAGGCACGCTTGCGGTCTTCCATCAGAGGAATGGAGGAGCCGAGATATTCGGGCGTTCCCGTCAGCACACCACTGAACGACGACAGTGGCTCGCCGATCCGCAGGCCGCTCGCGTCGATCCGGAGCTCGCGGATGGTGTCCTCGTGCGCGCCGGACCGGTTCTTCAGAACCGAGATGGCTTTCCGAATGCGACCCTCCGCTTCGAAGTAGCGCAACAGCAGCACCGCATCGGCGATGTAGCTGACGCTGAGCGACCCCGTCCCCATCGTGCCGACGAGCCCGTGCTGCGCGCTGATCAGCAGGGTCGTGACGCCGCGCTGGTTGAGGTAGGACAGGAGCTCATGCAGTTGAAGAATGAGCTGCTGCTCCTGCGGCATGGCGGCGAGGTAGCCGTTCAGGCTGTCGATCACCAGCAGCCGCACGCCATCCCGTTCGACATGCTGCCGGACACGCGCCACGAATTCGCCCGGCGACAGTTCGGCGGGGTCGACCTGGTGGACCTGAAGCAGACCGCGCTCGACATGGCCCGGCAGGTCGAAGCCCAGGGCGTTCGCCCGGGTGAACATGGTGCCGATGCGCTCGTCGAACTCGAACATGGCGCAAGGCTCGCCACGCCGACAGGCGGCATCGAGATATTGCAGGGCGATGTTGGTCTTGCCGGTGCCCGACGGCCCCGTGATCAGCGTCGTGGTGCCCCGCAACGGACCACCGAACAGGAGATTGTCGAGCTCCTCGTTGCCGCTCGGGACGGGATCTCCCACGAAGGGCACGTTGTGGTCCATCGCGATCAGGCGCGGGAAGATATCTAGCCCTCCGCGCCGGATGTTGAAATCGTGATAGCCGGCCGTGAAGTCGATGCCGCGCAGCTTCTGCACCTGCAGGCGACGGCGCGCGGCGCCGAACTCCAGCGTCAACCGCTCGAGCGTAATCACGCCATGGCAGATGCTGTGCAGATGTCCGTCGCCGGCGCCCGCCGTGCCGGCAAGGTCGTCGACCAGGATCACGGTGACGTTGAGGGGGTCGAAAAACTGCTTCAGGGCCAGGACCTGCCGGCGGAAGCGCAACGGATCCTGCGCGAGGAGCCGCAGTTCGGACAGGCTGTCGAAGACGACCCGCGTCGGCCCGACGCGCTCCACCTCGGTTCGGATCAGCGCCACCGTCTGGCCGAGTTCGGCCTCCCAGGGATGGAGGATCGACTGTTCCGTGCCGTGGCCGAGGGCATCGTCGGCGGACGCGAGTTCGAAGATCGCCACGCCGTCGAGTGACAGCCCGTGCGAGTCCGCCACTTCGATCAGTTCCTCGCGGCTCTCCGACAGGGTGATGTAGAGCACCGGCTCTTGATGCTGGACACCTTCGAGCAGAAACCTCAATCCGAGCGTCGTTTTGCCGGAACCCGGCGTTCCTTCGAGCAGGTACATGCGGCCGGGCGGCAATCCCCCGCGCAGAATCGTGTCGAGCCCGGCATTGCCCGTCGACACCCTGTTCTGCTTGCTCATCCCGCTGATCCCTCGACACGCATGACGGAGACCATAGCGGCTTGAGCTATGCGGCGAAAGCGGGGGCAGCGTACGCAGGCGGCGCCACGGACACGCCGCGGGGGCGAGACTAAGCCCCCATCAGTTCATGGCTCGGAGACGGCATTCATCAGCTTCGGCTGGATCCCGCGAAGCCCTCCAACCACGGACGTGACTGCGTCTCGGCGGTGGGCGGCTTCGGTGTTTGCTGGGCCACGATCCTGCCGACGGCGTCTTCGGGTATATTGAGGCGCGTCAGCGCGCGGCGGACGAGCTCAGTCCATGCCGCGCTGGCATGCGACGGGCTGAAGCCGAACCGATCCTGGCCGGAAAAGAAGCTTTTCGTCGCGTGGAACCCGAGCGCACGATAGACCTCGAATTGCTCTTCGGTGAAGAACTGGTCCAGCGTCGTTTCATG